>CAMLGP010000200.1 GCA_946479535.1 uncultured Bacteroidota bacterium | reverse complement strand
GGCCGGATTGGATGGGCATGTGGGTGGCCATTATCTTACTGCCATGGCAATGAACTATGCTGCCACAGGAAATGAAGAATGCCGGAAACGTATGGAATATTTTATTGCAGAACTTAAGGCATGCCAGGAGGCGAACACTGCTAACAATGGAGAATGGGGAACCGGGTATGTAGGTGGTGTGCCCAATAGCAAAGTAATCTGGAGTGCCTTTAAGAAAGGGAATTTTGGACCTTTCAGGGCGGCATGGGTCCCATGGTATAATGTTCATAAATTATATGCCGGTCTCCGGGATGCCTGGTTATACACCGGAAATGAAGATGCAAAGAATATATTCCTGAAATTCTGCGATTGGGGCATTGATGTTACAGCAGGATTAACAGAGGCGCAAATGCAATCCATGCTGGATACTGAGCATGGTGGAATGAATGAGGTTTTTGCGGATGCCTACCAGATAACAGGAAACAACAAATACATGGATGCTGCCAAACGGTTTTCTCACCTGATGTTATTGAATGCAATGTCAGAAGATAGTGATAACCTTGATAACAGGCATGCCAACACGCAGGTGCCCAAGGCAATCGGGTTTCAGCGAATTGGCGAATTGGACCATAATGCAAAATATCATGAAGCAGGAAGGTTCTTCTGGCAAACAGTGACAGAAAACAGGTCGCTGGCATTTGGAGGTAATAGTCGCCGGGAATTCTTTCCCAGTGCAGCCGCCAGTGTGGATTTTGTGAGTGATGTAGAAGGACCAGAGTCCTGTAATTCTTACAATATGCTAAAGCTGACGGAAGATCTTTTCCGCGTTCAGCCATCAGCAAAGTATATCGATTATTATGAAAGAACACTTTTCAACCATATACTTTCTACCCAGCATCCTGTGAATGGCGGCTACGTTTATTTTACGCCGGTGAGGCCAAGACATTACAGGGTTTATTCTGCACCAAATGAAGCAATGTGGTGTTGTGTGGGTAGTGGTATGGAAAATCATGGAAAATACAATGAGTTTATTTATACGCACCGCAATGACTCCTTATTCCTGAATCTGTTCATTGCCTCAGAATTAAACTGGAAAGAAAAGGGAATTGTGCTACGACAGGAAACTGCTTTCCCTTTCCAGGAACAGACTAAACTGACAGTGAAGGAAGGACAGTCCCGATTTAAATTAATGGTACGCTATCCATCCTGGGTATCAAAAGGGGCATTGAAAATTACGGTGAATGGAAAGAATGTGAACTATACAACAGATCCATCTTCCTTTGTTGCCATTGACAGGGAATGGAAAAAGGGCGATGTGGTGCTGGTAAAATTGCCGATGCATAATAGCCTTGAACCAATGCCTAATGTAAGTAATTATATCGCCCTGTTGCACGGACCCATTGTACTGGCAGCTAAAACAGGTACTGAAGACCTGAAAGGTATTGTGGCAGACGATAGCCGGTGGGGACATATTGCAGGTGGGAAAAAATTGCCGATAGATAAAGCCCCGATTCTTATTGCAGATGACATCAAAACCATAAAGGATAAACTGGTGCCGGTTAAAGACAAGCCCCTGCATTTTACATTTGCCAATCAATCAATGGGCAATCCGGCAAAGCTGGAGCTTGAACCTTTTTACCAGGTGCATGATGCACGTTATATGATGTACTGGCTGGCGCTATCTAAAAATGGCTATAAAGAATTTATAGATTCGATATCAGTCATTGAAACCCAAAAACTGGCCTTACAGAAAAGAACAGTTGATTTTGTGGCACCCGGTGAGCAGCAGCCTGAAGCTGATCATGCTATTGAAAAATCTTCCAATAATACCAATACAGGAAACAGACTGGATGAATTTTGGCGTGATGCCCGCAATGAAGGATTCTTCAGTTACAGGATGGCCACGCAGGGCCAATCCAATTTGAGCCTGATGGTACGGTATTGGGGTGCGGAAAGAGGAGACCGCAAATTTGATATCTACATTGATGATCAAAAACTGATCACAGTAGATAATACTAATAAATGGAACCAGCAGCGGTTTATTGATATGGAGTATCCCATTCCGGCATCCTTACTTACCGGTAAAAGCATAGTGCGTATAAAATTCCAGGCTGCACAGGGCGGCTCAGTGAATTCAATCCATTATGTAAGGTTGGTCAAAAATTAAATGACGCTCCTGTTTGAGGAAATAGTTTTATTAAAATCCGAATAGTGATTGCCTTCCTCCCATTTTCCGCCAGGCGGAAAACTTTAGATTTTAAAACATTTAAAGGCTTCCTAACCCAAATAAATACCGATAACTTACGTTATTAGTCAGGACGGATATTCATGCATTTATTTTTAAGATATTTTGCGGTTGTGTTGCTTGTGTTGGAGGGATCTGGTTCAGCCCGGGCACAGAATTATCAGGCTATTCATGGTTCTATGAGGGCCGGGGGCAGCCTTACTGTGCATAATAATCCTGCTTCCATTGTTCATATTCCTTATAGTTGGGATGTGACAGTTTTTTCTGTTCAGGAAAAACATACCACAAATGCCTTTGTATTAAATAATGCTTCCCTGCTCAATCCCGGTAACTTAAAAATTGGATCCGTAAATGGTGAGGGTAAACGGTTTATTGCAGGCAATACAGATCTTCATTTGCTGAATGCCCGTATCCGTCTGGATAGCCGGCAGGCCATTGCCTTTGGCGTTAATTTCCGGTCTGCCTTTTCTGCAAGTACCTCACGCGTTAACTGGCAGGATACCTTGCAGGACCTTCATTCTTTTTTGGATATTAATACCAATAATCTTCCATTTTCTGCCACTGCAAGGGTCACCAACTGGCTGGAGGTATTTGGAAGTTATGGGCGGACGATTGTTGACAACGGTTCGGCTATCATTAATGCCGGAGTTACATTGTCTTTAAACCGCGGCATGGGAGGTGGGTATCTCGGTGGCCACAATATTAATTATATAGGTTCCGGAGGATCAGGCAACCGCAGCTTCGATATCAGCAATGCCGAGTTGGTTTATGGTTATTCTGCCAATATCGATGATGCCCGTGATAACAGTTTCAGAGATATCATGCGCCGTTCACGCACCGGGTTTTCAGTGAGCGCCGGTCTTGAATACATCATTCCATCTTATGAAAGTGAAAGCGAGTATGAATATGAGTGGAAAATTGGTGCTTCTGTAATGGATCTGGGCTTTAGTTCCTACCAGTATAGCCGGAACAGCAGGAATGCTATTTTTAATAAGGATAATATTACAGATTCCATGGTGGAATCCAGCTTTGAAAATGTTGAAACTATTGAAGAAGCTATTGATACATTGACATCACTTGCAGGTTCCATCAGTACGCCAACGGGTAATTTCACCATAATGCATCCGGCACGGATTATCATCAATGCAGACCGTCACCTTCAGGGTAATTTTTATGTTAATGCCGAATTGACTATACCCGTTACTTCTGTACTATCAGAAAAATATCTTTTTGTTAAGGATATGAACCTACTGGCTATCACACCGCGCTATGAGACACGGTTATTAGGAGCTTATTTGCCTGTAACACTCAATATTCGTCAGCAGGTTTGGATAGGTGGCGCATTGAGGGCAGGGCCATTATTATTGGGTGTTCACAACTGGGCTAACGTTTTCGGTAAAAATAGTCTTCACAGAGGCGGTTTCTATCTCGCGCTTACTTTTAGACCGGGGAAGAAAAGAGAAGAAGACAGTAATACCAGTCGTGATGGAGGAGAGAAATTATCGCGTAAGCAGCGGAAAGTGTTGGATTGTTTTAAATTCTAATTCATTACCAGGCAAGACACAGATCTCTACTGAAAGAAATTTAAGCATCCTTAAGTTTTGAAAATCACCCACTAAACCCTCTTTTCCAGGATATCTCAGAAAAGATTTGGTTGGGACTTTATTACATCGTAATATTGCGATTGATATGGGTTTGACAAAAACAGAAATATTTTCAGAAAAGCAGAATAAGCTGGCTTCCATGATGAAGGCACTTGCGCATCCGGCGAGAATTGCAATTATCCAGCAGCTTATCAAATCAAAAGCATGCATTTGTGGTGATTTAGTTGACGAGTTAGGTCTTGCCCAGGCTACAATTTCGCAGCATTTAAAAGAGCTTAAAAACGCCGGACTAATCAAAGGAACTATTGAAGGTACAAGTGTGTGTTATTGTATAGACGGGAAGATATGGAATCAATACCGATCAGCTTTGGGATCCTTTTTTGTTGCCAATCTGACCAGTGACAACTGTTGCTAAAATTTTTTGACCTAATTGATCGCAATATTACAATTAATAAAAAAGTATAGTCATGGAAAAAAATTTAAAAGAAGTAGTAAGGCAGAAATATTCGGAAATTGCCTTGCAAGACAAAGAAACTAACCAGGCATCCTGCTGTGGCGCCACCGCTGTATGTTGTGGTGATGATGTTTACAATATTATGTCTGATGATTATAGCAAATTAGAAGGCTATAATGCTGACGCTGATCTAGGTTTAGGCTGTGGGCTGCCAACACAATTTGCCCGGATAAAAAAAGGTGATACCGTTATTGATCTCGGTAGTGGTGCGGGTAATGATGCTTTTATTGCCAGACATGAAACAGGCGAAGGCGGGAAAGTGATTGGCATTGATTTTACACCTGCAATGATCGAAAGGGCAAGACAAAATGCGGAAGTAAGAGGCTTCAATAATGTAGAATTCAGACAGGGCGATATTGACAGCATGCCTGTTACCAGCAACAAAGCTGATGTTATTGTTAGCAACTGTGTTTTGAATTTAGTTCCAAACAAGCACAAAGTGTTCAGCGAAATTTTTAGAGTATTAAAGCCCGGTGGCCATTTTTCTATCTCTGATATTGTTCTTGAAGGAGAGTTGCCAGAAAAATGGAAACAGGTTGCAGAATTGTATGCCGGTTGTATTTCCGGAGCAATTCAGAAAAAAGAGTATTTATCTATTATTGAAGAAGCAGGATTTGCAAACATCACACTTCAAAAGGAAAAGAACATTACAATTCCTGATGACATCCTGGCTAATTATTTAAGTGCTGAAGAAATCCAGCAATATAAAGCCAGCAATATAAACATTCAAAGCATCACTGTGTATGCTGAAAAGGCAGCAAAGGACAACAGAAAATGTTGTGAGCCCGGAAGTGGCTGCTGCTAAAAAATAACTGGCAGCATGAACAAATATTTAGCTGAACTGCCCGGAACTTTTGCTCTTGTGTTTGCAGGCACAGGAGCAATCGTCATTAATAAAGAATCAGGTGGTTCAATTACTCATGAAGGTATTGCAATAACCTTTGGATTGATGGTGATGAGCATGATCTCTAATTTCTAAAAAATCGTCTAAATGAGAATAGCTCTGTTTAGTGATATTCACGCCAACCTCCCCGCTCTTGAAGCCTGTTTAAAAAGCATTGAAGAACAAAAACCGGATGCAATTTATTGCCTGGGTGATTTAGTTGGCTATAATATTTGGCCGAACGAAGTGGTTAATGAAATTAAAAGTCGGGGTATTCCTACCCTTGCAGGCAACTATGATCAGGGCATCGGCCTGATGAGTGATGAATGCGGCTGTGTCTATAAAACTGATGGAGAAAAGGAGATGGGAAAAATATCCATATCGTATACCAATTCGCTGGTAAAACCAGAGGAGAGAAAATATTTAAGAACTTTACCGGCACATATAAAAGTTGAATTTCAGTTAAATAATGAAAAGCTCAATCTATTGTTGGTACATGGCAGTCCGCGAAAAATAAATGAATATCTTTTTGAAGACAGGGAGGAGAAAAGCCTGTTGAGGATCCTGCATGATGCGGATGCTGATATAATGTGTTTTGGCCATACGCATAAGCCTTATCACAGGATTTTGAACTCAATGGATGAGAATAAAAATCATTTTCGCCACGCCATTAACATTGGATCAGTTGGTAAGCCAAAAGACGGAAATCCTAAAGGCTGCTATGTGATCTTGACAATAAATGACTATAGCAGTATAATAGTTCCGGAGAGTATTAACGTTGAATTTATTCGATTTGACTATGAC
>CAMLGP010000199.1 GCA_946479535.1 uncultured Bacteroidota bacterium | reverse complement strand
AGTTGTGTATAGCATAGTCCCTTCATGCAAAATATCCCTAAAGAAATAATGCCCCTCCTCCAGTTCCTTATTCAGGAAATTGATATCATGAAAGATGATGTGAGGAGTTGTTTGCAGGCATTCCGCCCTTTTAATTCTACTACGAACTTTCTTTCCGAGTCCTGCAGGCAAATCCTGATGATGCTCGGTTACAACCAGGATATCGTAATCGCTTTTATATTCAAATAGGATCCCATCTTCTATGTGACGGTCCTCCACCCAGTTACCACGACTATAACTACCGAACAGGATCACCATTTCAGGCTTAACAAGTAAAACAATCATATCCGTGATGGATTGTAGTTCTTCCTGTTTGTGAGCTGGCAAATGCTCCAAAGATGTTTTCAAACGAAATGGTTGTTTTGGCTGATATATTACACGTTCCCTTATCACTGAATGAAGGTAGCGTGTGAGACTTTTGAAAACAATGGTGAAAAAACAATAATTAATGTGCTTTTACGGAGCAGTTTTAATCCTTACATTGATTATACATAAATAAACATTTAAGTTATTTCAAAATAATGCTGAACAGATTTTTAATAACCCTATCATAATATCTTTGAAAAAATTTGTTCCTTATGTCAATTATCAAGATACCGATGCTTTATGTTGGCTCAAAAGGAGAGAAGCAACTTTACACATTGTTTGACAGCGGAGCAAATCTATCCTGTATTAACCCTGACTATTTGGAAGGTATTGAAACGCCTACTCATCTGGGTCGAATACGAAAACTGGCGACTGCAAGCGAAGGGCATTTTATTGAAATTAAAGAACGGGTAATGCTCGACTTCTATATTAATGATGTTTTGCTCTCTGATGAATTTCTTATTGTACCCAATCTTAGCGAAGAAGCGATCATTGGTGTTGCTACATTACAGAAATGGCGTATCAAACTTGACTTCGAGTCTGACAAAGTGATAGTTGATCCGAAAGTAGGGAGGCATCAGCTTATTTGAATTTTTTATACCTGCATTCAAAAGCGAAGGTTTTGTCGGTTAAAATGACCTTATTGTCCTGATTTTTGTTGGATTCATTCTATTGGTGAAAGTTTGCTCCTTGCAATATCATATTTTACATCAGACATTTCGGTAATAGCAAAATTACGTAATAACAAATTGCAATCTAAATGATACCACAATCAAATAAGTACGTTAATTGGAGTAAATGGATTTTGTTCACGGTTATTTTCTTGCAGACCGAAAGAAATATAAAAGCACAAGCCATCAATCCGAAATATGATTTGCATCTCGCAGATTCCTTGGGCGCTGACGACTACGGAATGAAAATGTATGTGCTGGTGATTTTAAAAACAGGCAACGGCAAAATTGAAGAAAAACAAAAAATAGATAGTTTGTTTGCCGGTCACATGAAAAACATGGGAGACTTAGTTGAGAAAGGCAAACTGGTAGTAGCCGGACCAATGGCAAAGAATGAAAAACAATACGAAGGAATTTTTATTCTAAATGTCAAAACAATCGAAGAAGCAAATAAGCTTCTGGATACAGATCCCGCAATTAAAGCCAAATTATTAGACCCCGAATTATATAGATGGTATGGGTCAGCAGCATTACCACTTTACCTAAAATATCATGATAACGTAAAGAAGAAGGATTTTTAATCCAGGTCTTCTAATTGAGCCTTGTCGAGCCACTCTTTCAATAAGGCATGATACAGAGATTTATGAGGTGGCAACTTCAACCTGAGACGAGCTTTTATTTTATCTTCCTCAGAATGATAAAAACTCTTTGCATAGGCATGTGCATCTATCATCCGATGGTTCATATCTATTTGCCGCTTACTTAACACCCGCTTACTCATATCGGGCTTTTTTGAAATCACAGTTTTATCGTAATACGTTTTAAATACGATATCTCCTGCAACCGTCCCGGAAGCAAGCATTACCAGTGTATTCTTTGTTATCGCCATATGTGGATCAGGTTATCTTCAGCTAATGTACAAGATTTTTTCCATGTAACATGCATGAATCTTTCTTGAATCTTCCAGTAAAAGTCGGAAGATGGCTGGAAGATGTATGGAAGATTCATGGAAGTTTTATGGAAAATCCTCTAATAATAAACTGACAGTAAAAGGATTATAGGGTATGAGAGGGCCAATAAAAAATGAGGAGGGAAGGCCAACATTGGCCTTCCCTCCTCATTTGCAAATACTTAGAGAATCAGAGCTTAAAAATTATCAGACTTTTAGCAGATGTAACCATCATCCTGGGTCTTATTTTAAATGTTTCAAGTTGGCGCTGCATTAGCTCATCCATACCAATTCTTTTTTTCATATTATAAGGTTTAAAATTTCCGAATATCATCAACCTCCAAAGTGCGGTACGGTTGCGGAGGTTGCTTGACCGCAGATACCAGCGTCCGGATCATTTGATTAATAGTAACCAAGCTCATTGCTCTAGCTTTCTTTCTCCATGCAGGAACCAATTCTGCAATACCATATATCGGCAACAACAATATTGGCCAGTAATGGCCTGGACCTAATACATACCAGGGACGAATAAATGTGCAATTCAGTTTTTCTTCCAGGCAGAATTCTTCACCTTCTTTTCTTGCTGCCTGGTAGGCTGCCATTAACTTACTTGGCGTCATTGCAACACTTACATAAATGAAATGAATTACGCCTGCTTCTTTTGCTGCAATTACAGAAGCTCTTAAACTGGTCAAATCAACGTCTATAAAGAGTTGGGCTTTTTTTGGAGAAGGATGCGCTACACCAAGTAGCTGCACAAATATA
Source organism: uncultured Bacteroidota bacterium (assembly GCA_946479535.1). The sequence continues at coordinate 3,250 of CAMLGP010000199.1, read as the reverse complement.
CTTCCTTCAGGAATAGATTGATAAAATGTAGCTGGATCAAAATAGTCTCCAACAATTGGAGTAGTTCCTGCAGGCAGTTTGCGCTCACTGCCTTTCCGGACAAGAGCAGTAACAGAGTAGCCATCTTTCAGCAATTGCCTGATTAGCCGTGTACCCATATATCCGGTACCGCCGGTTATAAATACAGGAGGGGGTTGTTGCATGTATGGTCAGACTTGAGTGGCTGATTTAAAAAAGACTCTTGCGCCTGCTCCTTCCTCCCAATCCCAGTGAACCCAGTAAGCCTCTGATAATAGTATTACCCGCAGTCCGCGTCATACTCTTCACAATGGGATCATCAAAAAATCCTTTTTCCTTTTTGGCAGCAGTCTTCGTTTCCTTTGCTTCCTTCTCCTGCTCCTTCGCTTTTTGGGTTTGCTCTTCCGCCGCTTTCAGTTTATCGTTTAGTATTTCATACGCACTCTGACTGTCAACAACGGTATTGTATTTGGAAGTGAGCTTGGATTTACTCACAATATTATCGATCTCCCCTTCCGTTAATATATCCATTCTGCTGCGTGGAGGGCATAGCAATGTGTGCACTAAAGGTGTGGGCACACCCTTTTCATTCAAGGTAGTAATGAACGCTTCACCAATTCCCAATTGCGTTAACGCATCCTCCGTTTTATAGAACGTGGATAGGGGATAGTTCTCTGCTGTTTGCTTGATGGCTTTTCTATCAGCAGCTGTAAAGGCTCTCAATGCATGTTGCACCTTCATCCCTAATTGCGCCAGCACTGATGGCGGCACATCCATTGGATTTTGCGTACAGAAGAATATTCCTATTCCTTTTGAACGGATCAACTTGATAACAGTTTCAATTTGCTGCAACAATACCTCACTCGCTTCCTGGAAGATCAAATGCGCTTCATCAATAAACAATACCAGCTTCGGCTTGTCAAGATCCCCTTCTTCCGGACTGGTTGAATATAATTCCGCCAGCAATTGCAACATGAACGTAGAAAATAACTTCGGACGGTCCTGCAGGTCAGTCACCCGGATGATCGATATCATTCCTCTTCCATCATCACTGATCCGCATCAGATCTTCCACCTCAAAACTTTTCTCGCCAAAGAATACATCTGCACCCTGCTGCTGCAGTTCTATCACCTTACGCAGAATAGTACCCGTTGATGTACTCGCTATCTTTCCATATTCCTTTTCTATCTCCGCCTTTCCTTCATTGCTGATATATTGCAATACCTTGATGAAATCTTTCAGGTCAAGCAATGGTAGCTTCTGATCATCACAATACTTGAAGATGATGGCTACCAAACCACCCTGCGTATCATTCAATCCCAGGATCTTTGATAATAGCACAGGGCCAAACTCACTCACCGTTGCACGCAATTTCACTCCTTTCTGATTGCTCAACGTAAACAGATCAACCGGAAATCCTGTTGGCTTGTATTCAATGCCGATCTTCTGCACCCGTTCCGTTACCTTATCATTTACGGTACCCGCAGCACCAATACCACTGAGATCACCTTTTATGTCCATCAGCACCACCGGAATACTGGCATCACTCAATGCCTCACTGATCACCTGCAATGTTTTAGTCTTACCCGTACCAGTTGCACCCGCTATCAATCCATGCCGGTTCAGCGTCCGCAATGATAACTTAACAGTAGCATCACTCACGGCTTCACCATCCAATATGCCAGTCCCCAGTATCACCGATTCACCTTTGAATGTATAACCATCTTTGATCGCTTGCAAAAAGGCAGCTTTGTCCGCCATAGTCAATTTATTTAGGTACTTATTTAATTTAGGAAGTTCCCGATAATTATCGGGATTGGGTTAATAATTTGCCCCGATAGTTATCGGAATGGGATTAACATAGGTAGCAAAGTCACGATAATTATCTGGATTATAAATCTTCTTCTCTTTCCAGCATCAGTATCGCTCCCTGCGGTACAATGAAATATTTCTCGTTCTCATACATTACCTCGGTAGCCCCACTTATCAGGAAGATCGCCAGATCCCCCTCCCTCGCCTGCAGGGGCACATACCTGATCTTCTCCTCTTCTCCCTTCCAGGGTTCATCCTCCACCGGCATCGGAATGGCATAACCCGGACCCGTTTTTATCACATACCCCTGCTGCACTTTTTCTTTTTCCTGAACACCCGGCGGCAGGTACAATCCACTGGCTGTTCGCTCATCCGGACGGGTAGGTTTGATTAAAATACGATCCCCTATTACGATCAGTTTTTTGAGTCTGTTGTCTGGTGTAAGATGCAATGCCATTGTAAAGAAAAGTTAATGCGCAAAGGTAGGTTTCTCCCTGTTTCTCATGCTCTTAACAAAATATTATTTACCTTCCTGCCCGTTTGGCAGGAGATTTATATTTATTTGCTATCCTCTTCCTGCACCCATCGCAGTGATGGTAGCAAATGATGAGGCTTGAGATAACTTTATGAACTAAATTTTACTACTAATGGACGCGAAGAAACCTAAAATCTTATTGTGCGAAGACGATCCCAATCTCGGAAGTGTTTTGAAGAATTACCTGGAGCTGAATGACTATGATGTTACGCTTGAAAGGGATGGGCGCCTTGGCCTGGCTGCATTCCAGCGTGAAAAATTCGACCTCTGCCTTTTGGATGTAATGATGCCAAACATGGATGGATTCACTCTTGCGGAAGAGATCCGCGATGTTGACCCCGATATCCCCCTGTTCTTCTTAAGTGCTAAAACCATGAAGGAAGATATCATCCAGGGTTATAAACTCGGCGCTGATGATTATATCACCAAGCCATTTGATTCTGAAGTTCTTCTTCTTAAAATAAAAGCGATCCTTAAACGCAATGATGAACTGAACAAGGAAAGCGAGAACAAGGAATTTGATCTTTCAACTTATCATTTCAATCCCAAACTTCGTCAGCTTACCCATAGCGGTGTTACACAAACATTATCTCCCAAGGAGAATGAATTGCTGAAAATGCTGGCTGAACATCTGAACGACCTGCTCCCTCGTGAACAGGCGCTCAAAAAGATCTGGGGTAGTGATACTTACTTTAACGGCCGAAGCATGGATGTCTACATCGCCAAGCTACGCAAATACCTGAAGGATGATCCCAAGATTGAGATCGTGAATATTCATGGAAATGGATTCAGGCTGGTGGTTCATTAATAAATAAAAAGTGACTTGGTTCGTGTCTCACGAACCACAAAGGCAAAGGCTGGGTATGGTTCGTGAGACACGAACCA
>CAMLGP010000198.1 GCA_946479535.1 uncultured Bacteroidota bacterium | reverse complement strand
ACTCCAGGGTGCAGGCACTCCCACTACAGCCGGACCAAATATCTTTACCATTGGAACCTGCACATTCAGCATCACAGTTACAGGTCCTGCAGTCTTTACCTTCCTGAATGGAGCCGGTGCCTGCACTTCGGCAACTCCATCAGGAACCTATTCAAAAGGTACTGCACTTAATGCCAATAACACCGTTACGATTAACGCAAACGTGACCTCCATTGGCGTCTATAATATTAGTACCACGCTAAATGGAATGACCTTTCAGCGTACCGGAGCCTTTACTACTACAGGCATTCAACCGCTGGTATTGCAGGGCTCGGGCATACCAACAACGGGAGGGATCAATCAATTTACGCTGCCAGGATCTGCGTGCACATTTGATATTGATGTAACCACGCCGGCAGTGGATCCAGGCATCTACCAATGTAAGATCGACGGTGTTCTGTATCAATTCTTATATACTGCGCACGCTGAGACGCTGAATGATATCTATAATCCACCCGTTCCCTATTTATTCCTGGACGGTATGATAGGCCCCCCTGATGGAAACAATCTTCCGCATTTGCATATTTTCATTGAAAAGAATGATAATTCGGTAGTTGGACCGGGTACCTATGACGAAAACCATTTTGCAGCAGTCAATGGTTATCGTATTGAAATTGACTACCTGGAAATTCATCCAGATTTCAGTTCCACTCTTTGGAATACGTCCAGCACCACGGTTTTCGGCCCCAATCCTCCGCTTACCATTATCATTACCAGCATCACCGGCGGAAGAATAAAGGGAACTTTTAGTGGTAAAACAACAAATACTACAGAAGGCAGTAATAAAACCAAAGTGATTACGGAAGGTGTGTTTGATCTGCCAGTAGAAAATTGATTGAACCGTGCTGATCCCATGGACTTATCAACCCGGTCCGCAAAAGAATAAATCACATGCCTGCAAATTGTTGAGTTTGCAGGCATTGTAGCTTTTATACCTGCCCAGATACCTCCAGCTTCTGAGCAGGGCACAAAAGATTTCCCGGTTCAGTATAGCGCTGCCGGGCGGAATGGCAAAGGCATCTATACGCTGAAAGTGAATGACAATAGTGAATTACTGCTGGTACCGTAAGGAGAGAAATAATAGGATCTCATTTTAGAGATTTACATCTTCTATCTGGTCAAATTTGAGATTGCTCCAGCCTTCTCCTTTGCCCGCTTCTTTGATTCGGCCAAGCCAAAGTATTGTTTCACCATTCAATCCACGTGCACGCTGGAATTGACGCGATACCAAAACACCAGAACGTTGTACTATTTCTTCATTAATATAATACGGAGCATCTTTCTCTTTGAGTACCACACCTACCGGCAGTTCTGCATGAGGTAACGTGGCACGTTGCAACTGTATCTCGCTTACACTACCCTGCATCTGCACGGGTATAAAGGGGATCCAGTTTGAAGGGACTGTTGTGCCCAATACATACCGGAGACCAACTTCCGGTGTAGGTATGTACTCTGATGCTACTTCATTGCTTAACGCCATTTCATTTCCATTCACACCTCTGCCTGCCTGTGAAGGAACTGTATTCTCAACGGCCCAAACCATATTGGCCATTTCATCTCGCAGAAAATTCACTACTTCAATTGGATCACCTTCCTGGAGTTTTGTCAACGCTGGTACCAGGTAGAAAAGATTGGATGGGGAAGGTGATTTGCTGTGGTCTGTGTGTTTGAACATCGCCCATTGCTGCCACTGACTTTCCACTGCCGTGCCCGCAGGCCTGATCAATGTATACTGGCCAAAAACATCTTTTACTATGATCTTTTTTAATTCACACAAAGTATTCGTTGAAAGTTCATAAGGGATCATGAACCAGTCGTTAGAATAAGTAAGGCCAAATTCTGCAAGCAGCAGGTGCAGCAAACCAGTAGCCGACGTATCAATCTTGCCAAAATCAGTTTGTCCTTCCTCCATCATCCAGAAACGCGGGTGAGGCATTCCTTTAAAAGAAACCGGTGAGGGTATGTAAGATTTCAATTCTTTCTTTTTTAACTCCCTGTCCGTTACACGCCTGTAGGGCTGAATATCCCGGGTCAGATCAAAAGAATACCAGTCCAGATGCCCCTCATGATACCTGTCTGCCTGCAGCGTTATTTGTTGCTGTTGATCAATGGGAGATGAAACTGAAAATGAATACTCCAGTTTGGAAGGTTGCCAGGCAAATGGTTCCGTATCATTCGGCTGTGAATAATTGCGGAGATACCAGGCTTTAAACAATTCACCCAATTCCAGCAAACGGGCCGACTGGGGAACTGCTTCATCATTTAGCCATTTTTGAAAACGGGATATACCGCTTTCTACGGTCACTATGTCTTTATATATTAGAAAGCCATCGAAAACCTTACCGGTTGCTGCCACTTTCAATTGCCTGCCTTCCCGGTCATTGGGATGAATATCTCCTTCATAATCGAGGTGATAGTGATCAATTAATCGTTGAAGCACCGGATCAAATTCTGCCATCAATGGCTGCTTCATCAATTTGATAAAATACCTTCCCATCTGCACGGCAAGGAACAGATTAGCACGGAGTGTTTCTCTTTCAACAGTCGCTTCCAGTGGTACTTTCTCATTGTAAGCAAAGGAAGGGTAACCGGGAAAATTAACACTATTCATAAAGGTATGCTCGCCTTCCACCTGGGTGGTTACAGCAGTAGCGGCATCTTCCCCTTTAAATTCTCCAAATTGCCATTGGCGCGTTAGCATCCACAACGGATCCCTGATCTCAGCCTTCAGGCTTCTGTCAAAGTCAACGCTTCTGGCCCTGGACTCAAGGCGGTTGTAGGCGGTGATCACTGGAATTCTGAATTCCGCTATAAAGTACTGTTCAATTTGATTGGGATCTCCCATTTTAATTTCTTTAAGTAATAAACAAATCAGGGTTGAATAGCTACAATATTTACCGGGCTGTTCTCTGCATAAAAGGTTAACGTGCTTCTGTAATCCAGAACAAGGTCAAGATCCGATTCGGCAAAATTGGCCAATATCGCAGGCAGCAGCACATTAATATCAGAACGGGCCGATTTCCTCAGCATATCAGGCTCAACCGCCCGTTGTTTTGCACGCAGCAATGTATTATTCAGAATACCAACCAGCGTATCCCAATCCCAATGTCCTTTTTCCTCCGGCGTAACTGCCAGCAATAATGATTGAGGAGGCATGGCATTGGGCTGATTATAGTTGAAAGCAACACCCGTAATCTCATCTTTTCCGGGAATCATCTCCACTATCTCATCTATCATGATCCCACTTTGCACTGAACCTGTGTTAAAAGCATTATCCCCGTGAATAGTAATTGCCAGTGTATCATGTTCAATAGCAAATGGAACTCCCGGTTTTCTTTCTGCAGGAAATTCCACTGCTATCCAGCTATCATTGGAACGATAAGGCAGTTGCACCGGCTTAACGGAAAGTGATGCATCATTGATCATCTCAGAAAAAGTTCTTACACTATCCCAAACAGCCAAACGAGGCCGCACATGTGCAATATTTTGTAACCACTCATCCGCAGGAAAACTCATGCTTAGTTCCTCCCTGGCATGTTTCAATAATTGCTCATTCTCATCAGAAGAATGTTGAACATCGGCCGGATTGCCATAGGTAAACACCGGCAATACGTTAAATGAATCACCGAGTATCAATTTTACTGCTTTTACAAACTGGTCTGTTTTCTTTTCCGGGTCACTGAGCGCAGCAGCTGCCGTTCTTATTTGTGCCACGTCTTGCTGAATAGCACTCATTCTTCTCAGTACCTGCTCTCCCTGTACCAGTATGATTAATTTTTGCTCCTCAGTGATTGCTGAACTCACTTGAGGGAATGAATCAGGCAATCCAAACCGGGATACACCAATCAGCAGGGTTATCAGTGTAGCTGCATCACTGTTATTTAGTACATGCTTAACCGCCGCCAGATCAGTTCCCTTATTTATAAGCGATAAAGACAGATCTTCCAGTCTTACTGTACCGGATAATGTATCGAATGACTCCAGCAATGTTACCGGTAAATTTTTTATGGAAGTAAGAGCGCCGTCAAACAGGCTCATCACGCCATCTATCCGGCCCGACAGTTCAGCCGGAACATAACGTTTCAGGTTTACCTGCTCCTCTTCCAGTTCACCGGATGCCGGAATGAAATCCTGGGCATGCAGATTCCTGGAATGGGTGATAAGCGATTTAACTGTTCTCAACAGCGGCAATATTTCTCCCAGCGGTTTTTTATTCAGTGGATCTTCAAGCCCAAAAAAACTGATAACAACAGCATCCCCGTCACCTAATCCATTTGCTACCCGGAAAGCATGGGCAATACGTTTTTCCAGTTCAGATGCTGCATTATTATCTTTCTCACTGGAGCCGGTATTGAGTTCATCACCGGCTATATAAACAAGATCGATGGGCTGAAGTCCCAATTGATCAACCGTCATGTCGGCCACCAGGCTGCCATCATTTGATGAAACCCTGAACGCCAGTTGCGACATATCTCCCAATACCGTCTGCATCCATTTATTCATTCCCGCCTCCATGATACAACGCGGATTGGTTGCATCGGCTGGTGCTACCTGGTCAAACTGGACGGTAATACGATTGGTAAAGGTGAACCTGCTGCTTCGTAGTGTTTTATGAATTTCAATATCGGGTGGAGTTGATGATTCTTTCATGCAATTCATTACAGCCGCACCACGGTCATAATTTCCCTGCACCAGTTGGTAAACACTTTCACTCAGCATCAGATCCTTCACCCCAACCAGCGTTGCCTGTAATTTATTTCTCTCAGCAATTACCGCATCTTTTAATATGCCGGTGGCAGCAGCTACATCACCGGTAGCTCCCCACGGAAAATCACCTTCCTTCTCGGCAAGCTTTAATCCATTCACAACATCTGTTGCCGGAATTGTTTCCGTAGTGGTGGTGGCTCCCTGTTGCATTACGATATGTCTTTCCAGTGGGAAGGCCTCGCGGAAATTATAGATAAATGCATTGAGCAGTTTGAGTTCATCCGACTGTGACCCCCGATCATGTAAACCGCGTTCAAACTGGTAGCCCAGCAAAGCCTCAAGGGTTTGACCATTACGGATGCCATCCAGGATAAATAGTGCGTCGCGTATTCGCTGGGAAGAAAGATTCACAGACAATACCTGCGGTTGCGCACTACTGGCATGATTTAAATAGCCGCTCCGTAACACGGCAGCCGCCACCGCATGATTGAGAGAAGGTGTATGGACAAAACCACCATTGTCTGCATACTCAAACAAGGGACCCAGGTCCGTTGAAGGGTCTCCGGGAATCTGCTCCCGTGGTGTCACTTTTCGCTTCAATGAGGGACGCACCTCTTCCACCCAGCCAAATGCGCCAAGATAGAGCCCCATTCGTCTGTTCTGATCACCATTTGCATTTCCTCCGGGAGCAATATTTCTTTGTGATTCGAGCCGCTTTTTAAAGAACGCTGATTGCCAGGCATCCAGCCTGTAGCTGCAGGTATCAATATGTTCCGTAAAACACCGTTCCAGTCTTGCCGTGGGCAGTTTGGCCAATGTATCCAATGCATTTCTTACTTCACCAATATAATTAGCTTCCGCTTCCGTAGATCCCGCAGTTAATACAAAGTCGGCCACAGCCATATCTTTCTGCGCATGTGTGGGAACAGCAATACCCACCTTCCCTTTCATCACTTCCCATTTAGTAATATCTTTTCCGCGGATGTTATGAAAATTTTTGACGGCTCGTGTGGAACTAAAATCAATGCCTTTATTCTTCAGCCATTCATTGGATGCACTGTGCAATTCAAGAAGCAGTGACCGAAGTAACTGCTGAAAGAGCAGGTTGCGCGGGGCTTCCACATCGGTACCGAAATTCTTGTTACGCAATACCTCCACAGATTCCGTATCGCGCAGCCAGTGTATATAATTCTTCTCTCCTGCTGTATCATAAAAATGAATGATCTCCTTTTCAGAGAGCGGTGCATCATCTATGAGATCGGCAACGTTCAGCACCGGTGTTGCCCTTGCCTCAGCCATCGAGGCAAACATGG
>CAMLGP010000197.1 GCA_946479535.1 uncultured Bacteroidota bacterium | reverse complement strand
TCTATAACATCCTGAATAAATTATTTCTTTCGGCAGACTCTACACAGAATATTGACCTTACCAAAGAACTCGGTATACCACCGGTATACACTGTGCCTTTCTCTTCACTAACCAATGCAAAAGGTGATGTGATTGCCCAGGTATTCTTCTATGGTGATAAAGATGGGAAGGGTATATTTAATGGATTCCAGAATATGTTCCCTGGTACCAATTGGACAATAGATCGTAGCAATTCACAATGGATTTCTATTAAATCTACCAAAGGAAAACCGGTGATCATATATGCGAATAAGCCACTGCCGGAAGAAACAGGGGAGGATGATAAGGCACAGCAGGCGCTTTGTGCATACCTCAATAAGAATAACCTGCATCCCACCGTAACCATTCACCGTGGTCATAGCTATTGGGCCAATTCAACCATTGGTTATATGGACCCCGCATCACGTATTGTTTTCATGGGATCTTGCGGAGGCTTCAATTTGATTGATTCCATACTTCATAAATCGGAAGACGCACATATCATCGCTTCCAAGCAGATCGGTAAAACTGCTATTAATAAGCCTTTCTTCCAGTTGTTGACAGAAAAGCTGAGGAATGGTAACAATATAGATTGGATATCCTTCTGGCGGGAATTTAAATCCAAAGCTACCGTTGACGGATTCGAAGATTATATTCCTCCTTATAAGAACCTGGGCGCCATCTTCATTAAGGCGTATAAACAGGCAATGGGAGACGAGGGAGAAAACAATTAAACCGGTTTACGCCATGGTTCGTGTCTCACGAACCATAACAAATACCATGACAGAAATGGTTCGTGAGACACGAACCATGGCATAGGACATGAATCTTGGCATAGGACACGAACCAGGGCGTAATACCAGCCATCATAATTTATCTATTTTATAATTCTAAGGGTCAGGAGCTAGTAGCTGGCGGCTTATCTTTGTAGTTTCTATAATTAACAGAACTTGTCCGAAGCCAAACCCAAAAAATTTGATATTGCCGTATTGCGTCGGGTATTCAGTTATGCCTCGCCCTACAAAAGGAAATTCTACCTGTCGGTAGTGCTGGCTATCCTGCTGGCCTTTATAACGCCTGTCCGTCCATTGTTGATCCAGCTGACTGTTAATGAATATATCGCAAAGAATGTAATGCAAATGGTCATTACAATGACCATTATCCAGATCGGGATCATTCTGGCAGAAACAGCCATGCGTTTCTGGTTTTCTTTTACAACGGCGTGGCTGGGACAATCAGTAGTAAAAGATATCAGAGTAGCTGTTTATAAAAAAGTACTGGGACTGAATCTTTCACAATTTGATAAAACACCCATCGGCACACTCACTACACGCACAATCAATGACATTGAAGCTATCAATGAAATATTTGCCGAAGGATTAGTACCCATCATCGCTGACCTTTTGTCTATTGTGTGCGTGCTTACGTATATGTTCTCGGTCGACTGGCAGCTTACATTAATAGCACTCGTTCCTTTTCCCATTATCATCATTGCCACTTATATTTTTAAAGAAAGCATTAATAAATCATTTTTTAAAGTAAGGAATGCAGTTTCCGCACTCAATGCGTTTGTTCAGGAACACCTTACCGGAATGCAGGTAGTGCAGGCCTTTGCTGCTGATGATAAGGAATTCGGAAAATTTGAGGCCATTAACAAAGATCACCGGAATGCAAACATTAAGGCAATCTTCGCTTACTCCGTTTTCTTTCCCATAGTGGAAATTGTTCTGGCATTATCCATTGGGCTCATTGTATGGTGGACGGCGGGAGAAGCTTTTCATCTTCAAAAGAGTCAGCAGGGTATTGTGATCTCCTTCATGCTTTGTCTGAATCTTTTATTCAGGCCGCTCCGCGTACTGGCAGATAAATTCAATGTATTGCAGATGGGAGTAGTGGCAAGTGAGAGAGTATTCAAGGTGCTGGATAATGAAGATTTCATTCCTGAAAGTCATCCTTCCGCCTATAAATCGGATCATCACCTGAAAGGAAAGGTGGAATTTGATAAAGTATGGTTTGCCTACACCAATGATAATTATGTGCTGAAAGATGTGAGCTTTACTATTGAACCGGGGGATACGGTTGCAATTGTAGGACATACCGGCAGCGGCAAAACAACCATTATCAGTCTGCTCAATCGTCTTTACCATATCCAGAAAGGCAGCATCCGGATAGATGATGTGAACCTGGATCAGTATGACCTGGATTACATGCGTCGGAATATTGGTGTGGTACTGCAGGATGTATTTCTTTTCTCCGGTTCAGTGCTTGACAATATTACGCTGAGAAATGAAACCATTTCCCGGGAAAAGGTAATTGAGGCCGCCAAACTGATAGATATGCATGATTTCATCATGCAGTTGCCCGGAGGTTATGATTATAATGTGATGGAAAGAGGTGCAACGCTTTCCCTGGGCCAGCGCCAGTTACTATCCTTTATAAGAGCCCTGCTTTTCAACCCCTCCCTTCTTATCCTGGATGAGGCCACTTCCTCCGTGGATACGGAAAGTGAGCAGCTAATTCAGCATGCCATTGATACCCTGATCAAAGGAAGGACAGCCATTGTGATCGCCCACCGGCTTTCCACCATTCGTAAAGCCGATAAGATCATTGTTTTAGACAAGGGAGAGGTCAAGGAAGCCGGCACCCACGAAGAGCTGCTCCGCAACGGTGGATTCTACGCAAAACTGCATGAAATGCAGTTCGAAAAGCATGATGCAAAAGCAGTTTGATTATTACTATCACACCCTTATCTTTGCGGCAAATTTCAGGAACTGCATATGGTGTCTGGACGCGTCAAATCCTTATTGGTAGCGGTTTTTAGCCTATTCATAGCTTCTTTTTTTAATATGGCAGGTGCTCAGCCTCACGAGGGTGATCATGAGCCAGCCGCCCATGAAGGCGGTGCTGGTGAAGCCAAAGAAGAAAAGAAAGGGTTTAATGCCTCTGAAGTTATTTTCGGCCACGTGCTGAATGCCCATGAATTCCATTTCCTGGATATCGGTGATCGTCCGGTAACTATTCCTCTTCCGGTTATTGTTTACTCTCCTGAGCGCGGCCTTACAACCTTCATGTCCAACAAATTTGAGCATGGTCATCAGGCATATAATGGCTACCTGCTGCTGACGGAAGAATCCATTAAGCATCACGGATTAGATCCCAAAAAATATAATCCACAGGATATAGTGGCGGTAAATGAAGCTGGACAAGTAGATGAAACAGTTAAAGTGTATGATATTTCTTTAACACGTAATGTGGTACAAATGCTGATAGCGCTGATCCTGTTTACCTGGATCATGCTACGTATTGCCAAAAGATATAAAAGTGGGGTGGGTGTTACTTCCGCTCCCAAAGGATCACAAAGCTTACTGGAACCCGTGATAACCTTTGTCAGGGATGAGGTAGCAAAACCCAACCTGGGTAAAAAGGCAGATAAATACCTGCCATTTATATTAACAGTATTCTTTTTTATCCTGATCAATAACCTGATAGGATTGATTCCAGGATCTGCCAATGTAACTGGTAATATTGCATTTACAGCAACGTTGGGAGTTATTTCATTCATAGTGATCCTGGCCAGCACTAACAAACATTACTGGGGTCATATCTTTAATCCACCGGGGGTACCATTTGGTGTCAAGCTTATTTTGGTGCCGGTTGAATTCCTGAGCGTATTTATAAAGCCCTTTGCCCTGATCATACGTCTTTTCGCCAATATGGTGGCAGGGCACATTATTATTATCTGTCTGATCTCATTGATATTTATATTCAGTCAGCTTAGTGTGTATGCAGGATGGGGCGCTTCGCCGCTGGCAGTAGGGTTTACCATATTCATTTATTTCATTGAATTGCTGGTGGCATTTATCCAGGCATTCATTTTCGCGTTGCTTACGGCTGTATTTATCGGCCAGGCATTTGAAGGCGGCCATGATGATGTAGATCATCATGAAGATGCAGTAGTTATCTAGTATTGTTTTTTTAATTATAAAATCAGAATCATGAGTCTCCTGAATGTAGTTGTTGAGATGTTGAGCTCTCCTGTAGGTAACGCAGGTGGTGCTATAGGTGCGGGTCTGGCTGCAATTGGTGCCGGTATCGGTATCGGTCAGATCGGAAAGGGCGCCGTAGAAGCCATTGCCCGTCAACCGGAAGCATCTAATGACATCCGCGCCAACATGATCCTTACGGCTGCCCTTGTAGAAGGTGCTGCACTGTTTGCGATCATCGTAGGGTTCCTTGCGATGGTGTTATAAGAGCATCTCCAAAAAAATAACTGCATCCAAAGCACAGGGCGGAGGATGCAGTTTAAAACTGAAAAAAGAAACTTAGAATATGAAATTGCTTACCCCCGAATTTGGGTTATTGATCTGGACACTGCTCGCATTTTTGATCGTGTTCCTGATATTGAAAGCAAAAGCATGGCCTGCAATTGTGAAAGGTCTGCGTGACCGTGAGAATACTATTACCAGCTCACTGGAAACTGCTGAGAGAGTAAAAGCAGAAATGGCACAGTTGAAAAGTGAGAATGAAACCCTGCTTGCAAAAGCAAGGGAAGAGCGTGCACAATTGTTGAAAGAAGCCCGTGAGTTGAAAGATAAGATCATCAACGAAGCAAAGGATTCTGCTAAAACAGAAGCTAACAAGATCATACAGGACGCACAGGCCGCTATCAATTCACAAAAAATGGCCGCGTTGACAGAAGTGAAGAACCAGGTTGGTAAACTGGTGATTGAAGTAAGTGAGAAGATCCTGAGAAGGGAATTTGATAACAAAGATGCCCAGGAATCCCATATTAAGGGACTGGTTGATGATGTAAAACTGAACTAATACCGGCAGTCAAAGAATTTATTTATGCCCAACCCACGTTTAGCCGCCCGATACGCAAAATCACTGATTGATCTCGCCAATGAAAAAGGTGAGCTCGAGAAAGTTTTTGCTGATATGCAATGGCTGCAGGCGGTTAATAAGAGCAACCGTGATTTTGTAAATCTCCTCAGGAGCCCGGTTATAAAACCCGATACCAAGAAGAAGATTGTTGATGCAGTTACAGCAGGAAGGCTCTCCGATATTACCAACGGATTCATTTCGCTGGCAATAAGAAAAGGAAGAGAAAGCAATCTGCCAGAGATCGTAACTGAATTCATTTCCCAGTACAAAATCCAGAAGAAAATTCATATCGTAAAACTGACCACGGCGCAGCCGGCCAGTGAAGCAGTAAAAAAAGCTATCATCGAACAGGTGAAAAAAACAGGCGGTTTTGAGAATATTGAATTGGAAGAGAAGGTTGATAAAGATATCATCGGTGGTTTTGTATTACAGGTGGGAGATAAACTGGTTGATGCAAGTGTGGCTTATGATCTGAAAGCAATTGCACGTCAGTTTGAGAACAACGACTTTATTTATCGGATACGATAATAGTAACTACTTATTTGGAAACCCGTTCGTCTTTGGCGAGCGGGTTTTTTGTTTTAAGGCGTTGCATCATACCAGCCCGCAAATAAAATTTGCCTATTTTAGTAATACCATCAAATAAACCGTATAGTAAAACCGCTTATATGAGAATCACCGCCCCTCTGTCCCTGCTAACCTTATTGCTTTTCATTTCTTTTCAGGCTTATAGCCAAACTACCTTTTCAATTAGTACCGATCCCCCCAAGTCACTTCATCGTAATTTACCAGTACAGCCCCAATTCCCAACAGCCAACAAAGCTCCTGAGCGTCCCCAAAAATGTGGTTTCGCCTATATGATGAACCTGGCGAAAGAAAAAGGATTTAATGAACAGGCGTATGAGACTTTTTTAAATAAACTGATACTGAAGAGAAGGACAGACGGTGCTAATCGTGGGCAGGCCATCGTTACCATACCTGTTATTTTTCACGTGGTATTCCGCAACGGGCAAACGGAAGGCGGAACAATCAATATTGCCCAGGCAAATATCAATGCGCAAATACAACAGCTCAATGATGATTACGCCAATCTTTCAGGTTCGGCGTATGGCGTTGCTGCTGATATGCAATTGCGTTTCTGTGCTGCAATCGTTGACCCTTATGGAAGAAC
>CAMLGP010000196.1 GCA_946479535.1 uncultured Bacteroidota bacterium | reverse complement strand
CGCATTCTGTATGGCATGAACCAGTTAGGTATTCATTACAATCGTCCGCATAAGAAATCGGCGCGTATTGTGGGTGAAGTTTTGGGTAAGTATCACCCGCATGGTGATACCGCGGTATATGATGCCATGGTACGTATGGCTCAGGAGTGGAGTATGCGTTATGTGCTTATTGATGGGCAGGGAAACTTTGGTAACCAGGATGGTGATGGACCTGCGGCCATGCGTTATACCGAGGCAAGACTTGAACGCCTGGCAGAGCACATGCTGGATGATCTGGACAAGGATACAGTGGATTTTCAATTGAACTTTGATGATTCGGAAAGGGAACCGGTTGTATTACCTACCCGTATTCCCCAATTGCTGATAAATGGTTCAAGTGGCATTGCTGTGGGTATGGCCACCAATATGATGCCCCACAATCTTACAGAAGTAATAGATGGTTGCATTGCATATATTGACAATCGCGAGATCACGATTGATGAATTGATGCAGCATGTGAAGGCGCCTGATTTTCCAACTGGTGGGATCATTTATGGAATGGAAGGAGTGAAAGCAGCCATGCATTTTGGTCGGGGCAAAGTAGTATTGAGAGGAAGGCTTTCTGTGGATGCAAAACCAAGTGGCAGGGAGCAGATCATTATCACAGAAGTTCCGTATCAGGTTAATCGTGATGCGCTGACCAACCGTATTGGAGAATTGGTGAATGAAAAAGTGATTGAAGGTGTTGCTCATGTAAACAATGAATCCAACAATAAGGAAGGTACACGTGTTGTCATTGATCTGAAAAGGGATGGGGTGGCTAACGTGATCATCAACCAGCTTTACAAACATACTGAGCTGCAAACCTCTTATGGGATCAATAATGTGGCTATCGTTAAAGGAAGGCCGCGTACGTTGAACCTGAAGGATATGATCAGTGAGTTTGTAGAATTCAGGCATGAAGTGGTTGTACGCAGAACCCAGTATGAATTGAGGGAAGCAGAAAAAAGAGCACATATTCTGCAGGGTTACCTGATTGCACTGGATCACCTGGATGAAGTAATCTCGTTGATCCGCAGTAGTGCCACGCCTGATATTGCAAAAGATAACCTGATCAATGCAGGATGGGGCCTTGATGAAATACAGGCCAAGGCCATTCTGGAAATGCGCCTTCAACGTCTTACCGGACTTGAAAGGGAAAAGATCAAAGAAGAATATGATGAGTTGATGAAATTGATCGCTCACCTGACGGAACTGCTCGGTAATGAAGCCATGCGTTTTGATGTGATCAAGACAGAGTTGCTGGAAATAAAAGAGAAATTCGGTGATGTTCGCAAAACCGAGATCACTTACCTGGAAAATGAAGTGCGGATCAAAGATCTGGTGAAAGAAGAAGATGTGGTGATTACGATTTCTCATTTGGGATATGTGAAGCGCACACCTGCAGACGAGTATCGTACGCAGGGACGCGGGGGCAGGGGAGTGATTGGTGGACGTACCAGGGATGAAGATTATATTGAACATCTATTTGTGGCGTCTACCCACCATACCATGTTATTCTTCACGGAAAAGGGAAGATGTTACTGGCTCAATGTATATGAGATACCGGAGGGCGAAAAGACAAGTAAGGGTAGGGCGATCCAGAACCTGATGCAATTGCCTTCAGATGATAAGGTGAGAGCAATCCTTGATGTGAAGGATCTTAAAGATGAAGAGTTTGTGAAATCTCATAACATTGTACTCTGTACCAAGAAGGGTATCATCAAGAAAACTGAGTTGGCAGATTTCAGTCGCCCCCGTCAAACCGGGGTAAATGCCATCAGCATTGTAGAAGGAGATGAGTTGATGGAGGCAAAAATGACTGATAACAAATGTGAGATCATGATGGGAGTGAAGAGCGGCAGGGCTATCAGATTTTCAGAAGAGAAAGTCAGGGCTACTGGCCGCGGTGCAATTGGTGTGGCTGGAATAGAAGTGGATGATGCAAATGATGAGGTTGTTGGTATGATTTGTGTTAATCCTGAGACCGATGTTTCCAGAACAGTTTTAGTGGTTAGCGAAAAAGGATTTGGTAAAAGAACACCGATCAATGAATACCGGTATACCAACCGTGGTGGTAAGGGAGTCAAGACCATCAATGTTACCGAGAAAACAGGCAGCCTGGTAGGGTTGCTGGATGTGGCGCCTTCTGAAGACCTGATGATCACCTGCAAGAGTGGTGTTACTATCCGGATGAAGGTATCCGATATTAGCGAGCAGGGAAGAGCTACCCAGGGGGTAAAATTGATCAGACTGGATGAAGGGGATGAGATTGCGGCAATTACCAAGCTTGACGACCAGGGGCAGGTAAATGGGGCCGGAAACGGGGAAAATCCTGCAGCGGGAGCTGCCCCAGACGCAACCGAACCCACTGAAAATACATCTTCAGATACTGATCCACAGGAATAAATTAAATTGCATTAAACTAACTAATTATACTTCAAATAAAAACATGCTGATGAAAAAAACCATTTTCTTCGCTGCGATGCTTTCAATGGGATTGTTTGCCAGTGCCCAGAATTATAAAGACATAAGCAACATGCTGCTGTTAAAGAATTATAAAGGGGCAAAAGAGGATCTGGATAAAAACATAACCAAGGAAAAATTCGCTGCCAAAGCTGATGCCTGGATTTTAAAGACGGCTATTTATGCTGCGCTTGCAACGGATAGTGCGTATATGAAAACGAATCCACAGGCAGCACAATTGTTGCCAGAAGCAGAGGCTGCATGGGCAAAATATAAATCAATGGATGGTCCCGGTTATCCGCTCTTAAAGGACCTGGTATACAAAGAAGCCCCCGTTAATCTTTACACCGCTTTATTCAACAAAGCTTATAAAGAGTATCAGGCTTCCACTTTTGATCCTGCATTTACCACATTCAGGAAAGTGTCAGATCTTTCAGATGTATTAACTGAAAACAAATTGCTGAACAGCCCGGTTGATACAACTGTACTGATCCTTACAGCTTATACTGGGGAGACCAGCGGTCACAAAGATGAAGCGGCTATTTATTATAAAAAACTGGCTGATGCCAAAGTAGCGGGTAATGGAAATGAATTCATTTATCGATTCCTGGTGTTACATGCATTTGAGAAGAATGATATGGCTGCTTTTGATAAATACAAAGCGTTGGGCAAGGAATTATATCCGAGCAGTGAATATTTTGATTATGATAAAACAGATTTTGCAGTAGGTTTATCACAAGGGTTTGAGACCAAGCTGAAATCAATGGAAGAAGTATTGGCAAAGGATCCCAATGATTACAAAGCAAATGTGACGCTGGCACAATTGGTATATGATACACTTCATCCAAAAGATGGAACTCCATATCCGGATGCAAATGGGGCAATGGAAAATAAACTGATCAGTTCTCTGACTAAAGCAGCTGCGGCAAAACCAGATGATGAACTGGTGTGGCTGGTAATGGGTGATCATTTTATTGATAAGGCAGACAAGGTGAATGATGCCAGGTCCGCACACGTGCAGGACATGAAGACGAGAACGAAGCCTGGAACACAGCCATCCAAAGCTGATATTGCAAAAAGAGATGAGTTAGATAAAGCTTATGCAGAAGCATTTGATAAAGCCAGGGAGCCGTATGAAAAGGCAGCAGCGATAATGGCAGCGAAGGTAGATAAGCTAACAGGTAGCCAGAAACAGCAGTACCGCAAAGTAGCAGGATACCTTGGTGATATTTATACATACAAAAAGGCGCAATCCAAGGTGCCGGCAGATCAGGCAAAGTTTACTGCTGATGCCAAGAAGTGGAATGATCTGTATGATACGTTGAGGTAAAAGAGCGTAAATATCCAATGGCCGTCTTATTAAGAATTTGTGAGGGCCGCTCCGAGGGGAGCGGCTTTTTTTATTGTACTTAAATTCCTTATTCGATTGCATGTCTCTGTAATTTTCGTTCAGGCAGAGAGAGCTTAAATACGAATTATCAACCCTTCCAATGATGACGGTCCCATCCGTTTTTACACGCTTAAGTTTTTAGATAAGCGTTTATAATTAGAGTAAAGTGAAAAAAGCGCGGAGCTTTGTTTTTATACGTTGGTTATTCTATTTCTCGTTGACATCTTTGCAAAGTAATAAAGAAAAGTGAGATGCAGAGTCAATTAAAAATAGAATGCATTGCAGGATTAAGATATGAAGAAGCCTGTTGTTTGTTGAACAATAAGATGTGGGATGGTGCATATTATATTGCCGGGTATTCGATTGAATTACTGCTAAAGGCGAGAATATGTAAGAATTTAGGAATCGATAGCTTTTTTGAATTTCAACTTTCAGTTAGAAAGGAGTTTTATAGAGTATTTAAGAATCACAATATTGGAGAACTTTTATTATTAGCGGGCATACATGAGGATTTCATGAAGTCGGCTATTGATAAGATTTTTCTTAATCATTGGTCAAGGATACTAGAATGGGATGAGAACTCGAGATATAAAATGGATAAAACTGAGGAAGATGCAACAAATTTTTTATTATCAGTGAAAGCAATTGGATTATGGATAAAAGAAAAATTATAAAAGAAAAGTTTTACCAAATATTCTGCGAAATAAATGAAGGTCAAAGGAGACATGCAGAAGTTTGGCTTACTGTTGTAAAGTGTAGCAAAAATTTTATTATCGATGAATTTTATGAGCTGAAGGTAAAAATGCTTCCAGGTGTAAAACGGAGTCATGATGAAATCACAGAAATAATAGAAATTTTAGATCATAAAGCAAAGGAAGAATTTAAACCTGTTTGCCTTGTTAAAATAATAGAAGCGGATGAAAATAAACATTGTAAAAGGAAAGATATTATGGTTTATTGTGAGAGAATTTTTTTATGTCCTTTGCTTAATGGTTGTTGTCAAAACATTTTGTAGCCGCTCAAGAAGAGCGGCTTTTTTATTCCGAAATTATTAGAGTAGGGCAGGGAAAATACCAGAAAATCCGGCCAAAATTCATGTAGATTTTTAGTGCTAGTGCACAAATCCTATATGAACTTTAGCCCTTGAAAGTTTTTTATTAACGTAAAGAGATAAATCGATTGGTATGACAATTAAATTAACCAAGAAGCAAAAGATTAAAGTTCTCAATGGAGAGGATGTATATAATATTATGCAGGATATATTGGTTCGGGAAAGTAAAATTGATAGAAATAAGGAACACCTTTGGGTCATTGCATTATCCAGGAATAATAGTATTTTATTGATAGAATTAGTTGTGCTTGGAACGGTAAGGGCTATAACTGTTGAACCGATGGAAGTATTCAGCGTGGTGCTACAAAAAAGGGCAGTCAAAATGATCCTCGTTCACAATCATCCAAGTGGCAATCTTGAACCTTCAGATGCTGATATTCAGATGACCGATAAGATGCAGGCAATTGCATCATTTCTGGATGTCCCAATGATTGATCACTTGATTATAACAGAAACAGGATTTTTTAGCTTCATGGAGTCTGGCTTATTGGGAAAAATTATGCGGGAAAGTACATTTGATTTGACGTTTACAAAAACTGATAAAATGCTAAACCAGATTAAGTCCCAAAAAAGTGTAATTGCGAAACTTGAAAAACAATTGGTCAAATTAGGAGAAAAATTGCAAAATAATAGCGGGATTCGAATGAAAAAGTCTATCCGCAACTAAAAAGTGTTCTATTCATTTCGAACGCCCAGGTTTCTTTCCCTTGGATATTTGAAAAATACTTTTGTTTGTACTTTGCTAAATTCAAAATTATTTACACCCCAACCTACAGGCATAAGTACTGCGCTTGGTGGGTCAGGTAAGAAATATACTCCAATACTCAAAGGATAATTTCTAATAGTTTCACCTGGATAATTTATCTCATTAAATAATGAAAATATCTACTTCTTACCTGAACTATCTTTTTAATATGCTTGATATTCTGGATCTAGTCCGTCATTTCTTTTCCCCAAATATTTTCTACGTGGATACTTAAAGATTGGAATTAAGTTATAGTTTGGAGGAAATAAAAATTTGGGCATTATTTTTTGAAAAACCGGGGTTTGCTGTATCCCTGATTCAGGACTCGCGACCATACACCCGCCTGCCTCTGCGCAAATTAACCCATTGCAA
>CAMLGP010000195.1 GCA_946479535.1 uncultured Bacteroidota bacterium | reverse complement strand
CTGGGATGGTTCATTATTGTATCCTCCATATTTGCCTCTTATTTTGGTTCGGAGCACCTGGTATGGTTGTCCGGTTCAGGAGCAACAGATGGCGTTGCACTTGAACACTATGAGTTGATTGCATTGTGTTTGCTGGTATTGGGCTGGGTAATGGTGCCCTTTTATATGCGTTCACGCGTATTCACCATGCCTGAGTTTCTCGAGAAAAGATTTACTCCCCGTGCAAGAACTGTACTTTCCATCATTTCATTGATCGCGTATGTATTAACAAAGATCGCAGTAGGTATTTATGCGGGTGGTGTTGTGTTCCGTGCACTGATGCCGGATGTGAACTTCATGGGTATGGATAGTTTCTGGATCGGTTCCATATTGCTGATCATTCTCACAGGTATCTACACCATTGTGGGTGGTTTGAGAGCGGTGGTTTACACTGAAACGCTCCAGGCCTTTATCAAGATCATTGGTGCTGTAATGGTTACGTATTTTGGATTGAAAGCTCTTGGTGGATTTGATAAACTGAGAGAGATCTGCGGTTCTGAAATGTTCAATTTATGGAAGCCTATTGTACCAGATGGAACAGAAAGTACCTGGGCTCCAATAAAAGAAGCAGGAAAACAGGCATGGTATTTCAATGATAAATATCCCTGGCCAAGTATGCTGCTGTGTGCGCCGATCATTGGATTGTGGTATTGGTGTACTGACCAGTACATCGTTCAGCGTGTATTGGGTGCACCCAATGAAAAAGAAGCTCGTCGCGGTTCCATGTTTGCTGGTTTCTTAAAGCTGACGCCGGTATTCCTGTTTATCATTCCGGGAATGATCTGCTTTGCATTGGCAAAAAGTGGAATTAACGCAGACATACACCGTGAGTTGTTTGATGCACAGGGCAACCTGATCAGAGAAAGGGCACAGGGAGCTTTCCCATTGCTGGTAACGCACGTTTTACCTCCGGGTATACGAGGTATAGTGGTGGCTGGTTTGTTAGCCGCATTGATGAGTGCCCTTGCCGGTGTATTCAATGCATCATCATCTTTGTTTACAATGGACTTCTATTCCAAACTAAAACCAAAGGCCACTCAGGCTGAACTGGTTAAAGTAGGAAGAATAGCCACTGTTGTTATGGTATTAATAGGTCTGCTTTGGATACCAGTGATCGAGGGTGGTCGTGGATTATATGATTATCTGCAGGGTATTCAGGCTTACCTGGCTCCGCCAATATTTGTGGTATTCTTCTTTGGAATATTCATGAAACGATTGAATGGGCCAGGCTGTATGGCCACCTTATTAACAGGATTTGCAATGGGATTATTCCGCCTGGCAGTGGATACTCCCGTAAAACTAGGAGGAGCACCTTATACTGAGGGATCATTCCTCTGGATAGTCAATAACATATTCTTCCAGTATTACAGCCTTTTGATCACGCTGGTTTGTATAATTGTATTTATCCTTGTAAGTTATGCAACGCGTCAGCCGGACTATGCAAAGATCTCAGGTCTTACATTCTCCACGCTTTCGGATGCAGACAGAAAGGCAACACGTTCTACATGGAGCGCGAAGGATGTTGTGCTTTCCGTATTGCTGGTAGTACTGATCATCGCTATCTACGTATACTTTACCGGATAGGGCGAGATAAGTGATTTTGGAATTCTCAAATTTCAAATTGTGAAATTATTCAGGTGGAGTATATTTATATATTCCACCTGTTTTATTTGTGTGTATGCCAGTTTGAAAATCCAAAATCTCCAATTTATTTATCCTGTTTATCTTTCACCATTTGTATTTTCGGCCTTTAAAAAAGAGATAACATGTTAATGCATCAGACCATGCGGTGGTTTGGACCCAATGACCCCGTGAGCTTAATCGATATTCGCCAGGCAGGTTGCGCCGGTGTGGTAACTGCTTTGCACCAGATACCAGTGGGAGAAGTGTGGTCTATTGAAGAGATCAAAAAAAGAGTAAGGTTGATTGAAGATGCCGGAATGACCTGGACGGTGATCGAGAGCCTGCCTGTTCATGAAGATATTAAGAAGCGTTCCGGCAAATACAAGGAATACATCGATAATTATAAAGTCAGTCTCCGCAATGTAGCTGCCTGCGGTCTGAAAGTAGTTACGTACAACTTCATGCCGATCTTGGATTGGTTACGTACCAATGCCTTTTATCCTATGGCAGATGGAAGCACCGCATTGTATTTTGAACGCGTCGCTTTTGTAGCGTTCGATCTGTTTTTGTTGAAGCGCCCCGGTGCAGAGAAAGATTATTCCGATGCCGAAAAGGAAAAGGCTAAAAACAAATATGATAGCATGACTGAGGAACAGCGTAAGGACCTTTTTCGAAATACCATGCTTGGTCTTCCTGGCTCCGATGAAGCTTTTACTCCTGAACTGGTGTTAACTGCGCTTAAAACATATTCCGGAATAGATGCCGGCCAGCTAAAACAAAACCTTTTTGCTTTCATCAAAGAAATAGCTCCCTTAGCTGAAGAATGCGGACTAAAATTAGCTATTCATCCTGATGATCCTCCGTATTCCGTTCTCGGCCTGCCGCGCATCTTAAGTACCGAACAGGATGCTGCTGATCTTCTGGCTGCTGTTCCTTCCCCTGCAAACGGTTTATGTTTCTGTACCGGCTCCTTCGGTGCCAGACCAGATAATGACCTTGTAAAAATGATCAAACGCTTTGGCGATCATGTAAACTTCCTCCATCTCCGCAATACCAGGCGTGATGCCGAAGGCAATTTCTATGAAGCAGATCATCTGGCAGGTGATACGGATATGTATGCGGTTGTTAAGGAAGCACTGCTCATCATGAAACGCCGGAATGTTTCTATTCCCATGCGGCCAGATCATGGTCACCAGATGCTGGATGATCTGAAGAAGAAGACTTATCCTGGCTATTCAGCTATTGGCCGTTTGCGCGGATTGGCAGAGTTAAGGGGATTGGAGTTGGGAATTAGCAGGGGTTTATAAAGACCAAGGCTTATGAAAAGGAATAATTCCCACAACGTTATTTTATCTTAAACATTGTATCACTATATGTACGATCAAATCCATCTATACTCACAGTGAAAATATAATAATCGTCACTTACCTTATTAATTGAGACATGTGTAGGTCTGTTGCCTCTGATGGAATCTAAAATTCGAAGGGGTTTGTCCGCATGGATTCTATAAAGATCGTACTCGCAGTTATCAGTCCAGACAATCCTGGATATATATTTATTTGTGTCGCTCAAATTGTATTCCTTTTGAAATGAGTCAGTCCGGGTATACTTAAAAGTCATATTACTCTCATGATCATATTGAATAAAATTGCCTGTTCTGAACTTTTGGCAATCTTTTGAATTCTCATTTCCTGATGAGCAACTTTGGCATATTGAAAGGAGCAGTATTATTAAAGTGAGGGTAAATTTTGAAAATGAAACTAGCAGACTTTTATCCATAGATCAATTTAATATTTACATGTGAGATCACTCTAAATCGTCCTCCTCCTTATCATTATCGTCTTGATTTTTATCCATTTTAGACCTAATAGTTCTATCCAAAAGCTCCTGCCTTTTCTCTCTCATGTTTTCCCGTCTTTCCTCTCTTTTTATTCTTTCCCTTTGCATAAAATAATAGGCCAATACAATCGCAACAAATGTGATGAAAATAATTAATTGAACCATTGACTATTGTTTACCTAAAAGATTAATCTCCCCTTATAGGCCCGCCTAAATGCAGAAATTATAAATAGATCCTAAAATTATGAACGATTTGTCATCAACCAGGAGGCAGCATGCAGGATTATTTTAATTCAGGTTCCGAATAATTGGGTGGCCAGGTTTTACTTCCTTCAATAAAAGCGTAAACGCCTGTGTGAAAGCCTGTTTCAGCTGGCAGATCCTTTTGGCATTCTTTGATAAAATAGCCAGTTGCCATGGCACACGAATATGCCATTTGTTCCTGGGTAATATCATTTTGCACCATGATTGCCTGCGCCTGATCCTGCATGCGATCCAGCGTTTCAAGAAAGCTTAAATTAGATTTTTCATTGGTTTCTTTATTCATTTTATTCGGATCAGGGATGACACCAAAATCATTTAGTACAGCTCCCAAAACATTTATTAAGATTGGACCTTTTTCATTTGCCTGTTCTGAAAGCATAACATTCCCAGGGGAAATATTATCCATTTTTAAATTAAATGATCTGAGCATAAAGCTGCCTGCAAGCCTGCCACAGGCTGATATTGCAGTGGCCGCATGAATTTCACCATTATTGCCTATTGTGTTATTGATCAGGTCTACAATTGAACCAGCAGCTTTATTTTGTCCTTCTGTAATTTGCATTAGTTAATTTTTCATGAAATAACATAAATAATTCAATTATTTCTGCATTGATGCCTTGCTGAGAATCAGTATATCTGTATTTGAGTAAAGTTAATGCATGGATATTCAATATTTTTGCCTTGATGTATTTTGATATTACAGAGGGGAAAAACCTCCGCCCAGATTGCAGCTATTGAGTAAAAGCTTTATACTAAATTGGCGTATTTTAGAACAACTATATTTATTAATACCACTTATTTGTAGATCCTTATAATTGTACCATGAAGAAATCCCTCTTTCCCATCCTTCTTTTCTTATCGCTGACAACCTTCGGACAGGCACCCCTTACTTACAACAACCCCATTCTTTCCGGTTTCTACCCTGATCCCAGCATCTGCAGAGTAGGGAATGACTACTACATCGTCACATCTACTTTTGCCTATTTCCCCGGATTACCAATATTCCATAGCACAGACCTGGTGAACTGGCAACAGATTGGTAATGCGATGGATCGTAAAGAGCAATTAGACCAAACAAATGCCGGAGTATCGCGGGGATTGTTTGCACCTTCAATAACTTATCATAACGGCACCTATTACATCATATGTACCCTTATAGATAAGGGCGGAAATTTTATCATCACCGCCAAAGACCCCAAAGGTCCATGGAGCAACCCCATCTGGTTAAAGGAAGCAAATGGGATTGATCCATCCCTTTTCGTTGATGCCGATGATAAGGCCCATATCGTCTTCAACAGTATACCGCCCGATAATAAATCCCTCTATAATGGCCACCGGACTATCCGAATGGTGGATTTTGATATCAATTCCATGAAGGTTACCAGTGAACCTAAACTGCTGGTCAACGGCGGTGTTGATATTTCAAAGAATCCCGTATGGATCGAAGCGCCCCATATTTTCAAAAAAGGAGATTGGTATTACCTGATCTGCGCCGAAGGTGGCACCGGCTATAATCACTCAGAAGTAGTGTTCAGAAGCAAAACAGTGGATGGCCCTTATATACCCTGGGAAAAAAATCCCATTCTTACACAACGTCACCTGGACCGCAACCGGCCGAACCCTATTACTACAACTGGCCACGCTGAATTTGTTGAAACACCGGATGGCAAATGGTATGCGGTATTTCTCGGCTGCAGACCCTATGAAGGGGATCTTTATAATACAGGCAGGGATACTTATATGGCTCCAGTACAATGGAAAGATGAATGGCCCGTGATCCTGGAAGGAAATGAGGAAGTGAAATACAGTTACCCCGTTCCGATGCCGCAATCAACAAAGGCGGTGGTCAATAACTTCAATGGCAATCTTTATTTTAAAGATGACTTTAAGCAAGCAGAAATTAACAAACGCTATCTGTTCCTTCGTAACCCTGAAAAGGATTTTTATAGTCTCACTGAGGATAAAGGATATCTGACGATGAAACTTCTAAGGCAAAATGTTTCAGGAAAAGAAAGTCCCGCATTCATTGGATTCCGGCAGGCAAACCTGAATGGATATGCTGCTACTGAAATGGACTTCACTCCATTTACAAGAAATGAAAAGGCGGGGCTGTTGATCTTCCAGAATGAAAACCATTATTACTTTTTATGCAAGTCCATAGAAAATGATAAACCAGTAGTTCAATTATATCAGTCCGCCCAGAAAGCCGGAGATCCAGATATATTAATGACATCTCAAAAGCTGGATTCAAAAAAGACCATTTACCTGAAAATAGTAGCTAAAGGAGATAAATATGATTTCTACTTTGCGGAGAAAAAGGACAAGTGGAATATCCTTCAGGAAA
>CAMLGP010000194.1 GCA_946479535.1 uncultured Bacteroidota bacterium | reverse complement strand
ATTTACCTTATTCTTAGGATCGCCGAAAGTGGAACGGTCAAGCTGGTGAACAGGCATACTTTTAATAATTGGGTATTAAAAGTAAGAAGGTTGGAAGAAAAATAGCGCGAATTTATCAGGAGACTGTCTTGTATTCTCTGGAAAGCAAATCAGCTGGAATGCGAAGAAGCTTGCTAAACTTGCGGATCATGGTAAGCGATAAAGGCTGCTTGTAGTTCAATACTTTGCTGATAGTTCCCTTATCTCCATATGCTTTTGCGAGATCAGTAGCGGTATATCCCAAATTTTCCATTCTGAATTTGATCATTTCGATGGGATCTGGATCTGGGAAAGGCCATTTGGCTTCTTCATATTGATTGATGAGTAATGCAAGAAGCAACTTTTCATTATGATCTGGCGAGTCTTTATTGACATCACTAATTTCCTGAAAGCGCTTCATGGCAGCTTCTCTGTCTTTAGGCGTTTTTAATATATTCCATTGTTGTGTCATAAACTTAAATTTTTTCTGGGTCTATTCTGCCATATTCGTTGTGGGTTCCGATAAAACGGACCTCCACAATTTGATCATCATAATCGATTTTTATAATCAATCGGTAAACATTATGAACAATTTCAAATCTGGTTCGATTGTTTGCAATC
The DNA here is from genome assembly GCA_946479535.1 of uncultured Bacteroidota bacterium. The sequence goes on along the minus strand of CAMLGP010000194.1, from coordinate 5,493 downwards.
ATTGTTGCCTGTGGAAAATCGTGCAGAACATCCTGTTTGGATTCCCAAATTGCTTGTTTAACATCAGACTTCCAGGCAATAATACTTTTCCTTGCCTCAGCATGTTTTAAGGCAAATTCTTCCAAAATCTCCAGAGCCACTATTATCATCGTCGGTACTGTTATTATGCAAGATTAACTTCCTACTCACTCCCAACAACCGGTATTTTCATCGTAAAAAATGGGAATTTCAGGTTTCCAATTACCAGCAACGCCAACAAATTAAAGAGCATCACAAAGGTATTTATGGGTTGGCAGGTTACCAACTATTAAACGCCTATGTTTTCAGTAAGCAAAATTTTTATTGTAAATCATATAGTTACAAAGGCCCGTGTTAAAATACCTTACCTGAAATTTGGGTCAAGACCTCACTCATACCTATCTTTGCGACCCCTTAAATACGGGTAAACCGAATGGGGGCGGCGGGGGATAGCCCGCTGTAATTATTCACTGCTGTCCCGATAGCTATCGGGACTAAGCTAAAAGTCTAAAAATGAGCAAACAACATTTCACTACCAAACATGCGAACGAGGCTACCGTACAGCGTAACTGGTACGTTGTTGACGGTACTAATCAAACCGTTGGGCGTATGTGTGCTAAAATTGCTGCGATCCTTCGTGGTAAGAACAAAGCATCCTACACTCCACACGTTGACACTGGTGATTATATCATTGTGATCAACTGCGAAAAGGTTGTCCTGACCGGCGACAAACTCAACCAGAAAGTTTATGATACTTACTCTGGTTATCCTGGTGGCCGTAAAGAAGAATCTGCTATCAACCTCCAAAAACGCCGTCCTGAAGTACTGATCGAAAGAGCAGTAAAAGGAATGCTTCCCAAGAACCGCCTGGGCCGCAAGATGTACAAAAAGCTTTTTGTATATGCAGGTGACGTTCACCCGCACGGGGCTCAACAACCCAAAGAGTTAAAACTGGCTAAAAACTAAATCATTAATCCCAATCCCGATAACTATCGGGAAGGGAAAAAGCAATAAATAATGGAAAAGCAAAAAAATGGTGTTGGTCGTCGTAAAGAAGCTGTGACACGTGTCTTCATTTCAAAAGGAGACGGTAAGATCACAGTTAACGACAAAGACTATAAAACCTATTTTTCCCTGGTGTATTTACAGAACCAGGTTGAGCGTCCACTGAAAACAGTTGACGTATTAACAAAATTTGATGTGAAGATCAACGCAGCTGGTGGTGGTGTAAAAGGTCAGGCTGAAGCAGCAATGCTCGGTATTGCCCGTGTACTGCTCGAGATCAATCCCGAGTTTCGTCCTGCTCTGAAAGCAGCTGGTCTCCTGAAACGGGACCCACGTTCTGTTGAGCGTAAGAAATTCGGTCATAAGAAAGCGAGAAGAAGCTTCCAGTTCAGCAAACGTTAATTGGAGTAAGCCATTAGCTATTAGCTGTTAGCTATTAGTGAAGGCGAGAACAATATTTAAAAACAAACAAGCTAATGGCTAACAGCTAATAGCTAAAAGCTCAAAATAAATGGAAAATAACACTTCACTACAACAGCAACTCCTTGATGCAGGTGTTCATTTCGGTCACCTGAAAAAGAAGTGGAACCCCAAGATGTTGCCTTACATCTTTGCTGAGAAGAAAGGTATTCACATCATCGACCTGAATAAAACAGTTGAGTGCCTGCAGGAAACAGCTGCCGCTATGAAGCAGATCGCTCGTAGTGGTAAAAAGATCCTGTTTGTTGGAACCAAAAAACAGGCGAAAGACATCGTTAATGAAAGCGCAAGAAGAGTAAACATGCCATTCGTTACCGAGCGTTGGCTGGGTGGAATGCTCACCAATTTCAATACCGTTCGCAAGAGCGTTAAGAAAATGCAGAGCATTGAAAAAATGCTGGGTGATGGATCATTCGACAGCATCACCAAGAAAGAGCGTCTGACCCTGAGCCGTGATAAAGATAAAATGGAGAAAGTACTGGGTGGTATTGCTCAACTGGGACGTGTACCTGCTGCTTTGTTCATTGTAGATATCGGTCATGAGCATATTGCTCTTGCTGAAGCAAAAAAGCTGAACATAAAAACATTTGGTGTGGTTGATACCAATTGCGATCCCAATAAAGTGGACTTCGCAATTCCTGCCAATGATGATGCTACCAAATCAATAGCTATCATTACCAATTACCTCACAGCTGCTATTGCAGAAGGTCTTGCTGAAAGACAGGCTGCTAAAGATGATGAGGTAGATGATGCAGGAAACGACGATAATGAAAAGAAAGCAGCCCGCCTGGAAGCAGAAGCGCAGGCTGAAGGTGGGCGTTCACGCGGTGGTCGTGGCCGTGGTGGTAACACTGGCGGCGGCGGCAATGCTGGTGGTGCAGGCGGTGGCGGCGGTCAACGTCGCAGAACAACCGGAGGCGGTGGTGGAAACCGTGGCGGCGGCGGTGGAAGGAGATAAGGATAATTATTAATTAACTATTGACGAAGAATGAATTGCTGGCAACGGCTTTCATTTGTGTCAAAAATAATTTATAACTATGAGCACAGTAACTATAAGTGCTGCAGACATCAATAAGCTCCGCCAGGCCACTGGCGCAGGTATGATGGACTGCCGTAAAGCATTGACAGAAACAAATGGTGATTTTGAAGCGGCTATTGACTGGTTGCGCAAGCAGGGTCAGAAAGTAGCTGCCAAAAGAGGTGATCGTGAAGCTAAAGAAGGTGTTGTTATTGCCCTTACAACTCCTGATCACAAAACAGGTATCGTTGTTTGTGTAAGCTGTGAAACTGATTTCGTGAGCAAGAATGCAGACTTTGTTGCCTTTGGCCAAAGTATTGCCGATGCAGCTATCGCCAACAATGTTAAGAACCTGGATGAACTGAACAATGCACAGGTCAAAGGTGTGAAAGTATCTGACCTGGTAAATGACAAGCTCGCTTCTATTGGCGAAAAGATCGGTATCACTAAATTTGAAAGAGTAGAGGCTCCTTATGTAGCTTCTTATATTCACGGTGCTTACCGCATTGGTGTACTGGTTGGTCTGGATAAGGAAGCTGCTGATGCAGGAAAGGATGTGGCAATGCAAATTGCAGCCCTGAACCCTGTAGCTGTTGATGCTTCAAGTGTTCCTGCTTCTGTAATTGCACGTGAAAAAGACATTATCGTGGAATTGATGAAACAGGATCCTAAAATGGCTGGTAAACCTGATGAAATGCTGGCCAAGATCGCCGAAGGTAAAATGGGTGCATTCTTTAAAGAGCAAACCCTTACCGCGCAGGCATTCGTAAAAGATGCTGGTAAAACTGTTGCTGATTACCTGAAAGAAAGCGGAAATGTAAAGGTGATCGAGTTCAAGCGCGTAGCATTAGGCTAAAAATAATCTCATAACACTCATCAAACGTTCCGCCCCAGGCGGAACGTTTTTATTTTACGGCAATGGAAAATTATTCTGACTATTTCGAGGCAAACAAGCATATCTGGAATCAGCGGACTGCTGTTCATAAAGACTCCTCCTTTTATGACCAGGTAGGATTTAAGGAGGGCAAAGATGTGCTTACCCCCATTGAATTAAGAGAATTGGGTGATGTGAATGGCAAGACCATGCTTCACCTGCAATGTCATTTTGGAATGGACAGCCTGAACTGGAGCCGCAAAGGAGCAAAGGTGACAGGCGTTGACCTGTCTGACCAGGCCATTGAAGAGGCCCGCAGGCTAAACACCGAGTTGGGCTTTGATGCAAGATTCATTTGTAGCAATGTGTATGATCTTGATCCGGCAGGCAATAATCCGCTTGCTGGTGAGAAATTCGATATTGTATTTACATCTTATGGAACCGTTGGATGGCTGCCTGATCTGGACCGCTGGGCCAAAATCATTTTCCATCACTTAAAACCGGGAGGCCTGTTTTATATAGCCGAGTTTCACCCGGTGGTCTGGATGTTTGATGATGAATTCACCCATATCAAATACAGTTATGAAAACCGGGAGCTGATTGTTACTGAAAATATTGGCACTTATACAGACAGGAAAGCCGCAATATCGGGTAAAGAATATAGTTGGAACCATAGCCTGGGTGAAGTGATCAATGCGCTGATCAGGCAGGGCCTCCGGATTGAATATCTCAATGAATTCATGTATTCACCTTACCCCTGTTTCAATAATACCGTGCAGGGCAGTGATGGGAACTGGTATATAAAAGGTATGGAAGAAAAGATACCCATGGTCTATTCCATCAAAGCAATAAAACCATACTTGCCGGAACCTGCAAACTGCAATTTAGGTGATAATTTGGGGAAGCAAACTGCCAGTTACCTGCCGTTTTCTCTTCAGAGATTCCCCTATCTTCGCAGCGCAAAATGTATTTGAATGCTTCCGAAGTATAAGAGAGTTCTGCTTAAATTATCTGGTGAATCCCTAATGGGAGATAAGAGTTTTGGTTTTGATACTGATGTAATTGCCCAATATGCGCGTGATATCAAGAGCATAACAGAGTTGGGAGTTCAGGTGGCGATCGTGATCGGGGGAGGGAATATCTATCGTGGTATGAATGAGGCTGAAACGGGCATTGAAAGGGCTCATGGGGACTATATGGGAATGCTGGCCACCGTAATAAATGGTATGGCCCTGCAGGCCGGCCTTGAGCGGATTGGCGTCTATACCCGGTTGCAGAGCGCCATTAAAATGGAGCAGATTGCAGAACCCTATATCCGCCGCCGCGCCATCCGCCACGTAGAAAAAGGCAGGGTGGTGATCTTTGGAGCAGGCACCGGCAACCCCTATTTTACAACTGACACGGCTGGCTCTCTCCGGGCCATTGAAATAAATGCTGATGTGATCCTTAAAGGAACCAGGGTGGATGGCATCTATACGGCTGATCCTGAGAAGGATCCAACCGCTACCCGGTTCAATGTCATTTCCTTCCAGGAATGCCTGACCAATAACCTCCGGGTTATGGATATGACCGCCTTTACCCTTTGTATGGAGAATAATCTGCCAATCATTGTATTCAATATGAACAAGGAAGGCAATCTCCGCCGGGTTGTGACCGGGGAAAAGGTAGGTACTCTTGTCAGAAACTAGGGAATTCAGGTATAAGATCATCCTTACTGGCTGCATCCTGAAGTGTCCTGAATAAAGGGCCATCTAGTATATTTCCCATACCTGGTTTTGGAAATAGCTACTATCTTGCGGGCTCCCTCTCTTGTGAAAAACAATTGACCCCATTCTGGTTAATTTTTTTTAGTTTCAATCATAGTATAACCACAATTAGACCATGCTGATCGCCGCCAGCCTCTTACTTACTGTGCCAGAAGTTATTTTATTGCTATTCGGGGCAATCATACTTGGCATCTCCATACACTTCTTTATCACCAGCAGAAAGAGCCTGCGTGCAGAAACGCGTGAACTTGAAAAAAGCAGTTCTGGTAAAAGCGATAAAAATGAATGGAAGCTCCGTTACCTGAATGATATGGAGCTGCGCGAAAAGGAAA
>CAMLGP010000193.1 GCA_946479535.1 uncultured Bacteroidota bacterium | reverse complement strand
TACCAGGAGGCTCTCACCATGAAAAATATAAGGCCATATTGCAAACCATTGCTGATCTGGCTAAATCAGTAAAAGGAAAAGATGGCAAACTGGCTCCCATGATATTCCGGCCCTGGCATGAGTTTGATGGTGGCTGGTTTTGGTGGGGAAAACCACATTGCACAATAGACGAATTCAAAACATTATGGCGTTTTACGGTGAGTTATCTGCGCGACAGTCTGCAGGTTCATAATTTCATCTATGCCTTTTCCCCGGATTGCACATTTACTTCTGAGCAGGAATACCTGGAACGCTATCCCGGTGATAATTGGGTGGATATGGTGGGAATGGATAATTATGCAGACTGGGGCCGTGACCGTTATGATATTGCTACCGGCATCCGGAAATTGAAGATCGTTGCTGACTATGCAACCAAACATGGCAAGCTGGCCGCCTTCACCGAAACCGGGCTGGAATCCATTCCCAATAAAACCTGGTGGACAGAAACGCTTTTATCGGCTCTAAAATCATCCGGTCTTCAACTTTGCTATGTACTGGTATGGCGCAATGATACACATAGCCCAACTCATTTCTATGCACCCTTTCCCGAACAGGCAAGCGAACCGGATTTCGTCAAATTCTATAATGACCCCTATACCCTGTTTGAAAAAGACCTGAAGAAAATTTACAAATAGAGAAGTCAAATTTCAAAAGTAAAAATTCAAAAAAAGATCCGGTATGGATATCCTTCCTGTTTTGACTTTTGAATTTTGACTTTTCATTATATTAGTAAAAAAATTGAACCGCTCGCTGTCATTCTTAATTGCAACTTTTTGTTACCTGCAACTATTTGCGCAAAACGATACTATTGTAATAAAGGATATTGTATATGCCCAGTCAGGTGAAAAAAAATTATTACTTGATATCTATAAACCAAAGAGCGCAAAAGATCCCTATTTAATTGTATGGGTACACGGCGGCGCCTGGCGTTCCGGCTCAAAGGCCAATCCTCCATTGGGTTTATTGGGTTTCGGCTATGCCCTTGCCAGTCTCGATTTCCATCTCAGTGAAGAAGCGCCCTATCCTTCCATGGTACATGATATAAAAGCCGGCATCCGCTACCTGCGTGCAAATGCAAAAAAATATGGATACCGTGCAGATAAGATAGTGGTTTGGGGATCTTCCTCCGGAGGTCATCTGGCAGCTTTGGTAGGAACAACAAATGGAGATAAATATCTTGAAGGCACTCTTGGTGATTATACAGGCACCAGCTCAAACGTACAGGGCATCATTGATTTTTATGGGCCTGCCAATCTCCTCACTATCCTCAACCAGTCAACTCCTCACGGTATCAGCGTTCGCGAACCGGCCATGAAGCTCTTATTTGGAAAACCGGTGGAAGAGGTTAAAGAAACTGCCCGGCAGGCAAGCCCGGTATTCCAAACAGATCCTTCTGATCCTCCTTTGTTGATCGTTCATGGCGACCAGGACAACCAGGTGCCTGTGAACCAATCCATCGAACTAATGGAAGCCTACAAAAAGAACAAGCTGCCTGTACAAATAGAATTTGTTCCGGGTGCAGGTCATGGAGGTGCCGTCTATAACAACTTACCAATGATGATGCTGGTCAATGAATTTTTGAAAAAGAATATTTTTAAGTAATAAGAGAGTGGAAAATCATTTAAATTTAATCATCTACCGTTGCGCTGCTATACTTATCCCTGAAATAAAAATATTATCCATCAAGATGGTAAGGCACGCACTACATGCGCATACGCTTTACTCCGTGTACCCGGCACTGTAGTTGAAGTTCGTGTACAGTCCGGGGCACGGCTTTTATCCCACCCGTTTGCCGGATACTAGTTAACACCGCAAGCGTCCCGTCGGGAAGGCGTCTTATTTTACTATATTTGCCGCATGTCCGTAAAAAATACTCTGCTGCTGCTTTTGATTAGCGCAGGCCTGGCCGCTAACAGCCAGCAACCAACCAACTCCCTGACAGGAAAAATAGTTGATGACAAATCCAACGCCGTTCCTGACGCCTCAGTTTATGTATTGAACAGCCAGTCCGGTACTTATACCAACAAACAGGGTGAATTTGCCTTGTATAATGTGCCCTCCGGAAAGTTCATACTTCATGTATCCGCCGTAGGTTTTGCAGATGTAAGTAAACTTATTGATGAGGCTACCAAAGGTAATATTCAGATCACACTAACCAGATCAACAGTACACCTTGATGAGGTAATTGTATCGGCTCAAAAAAGAGAAGAAATGCTGCAACAGTTACCCTTCAGTATTTCAGCGCTTTCTTCCAGAAAGGTTGAAGATTATCGTCTCTGGGATACAAAGAGTATTACAGCAATAGTTCCTTCTCTCTATAGCAGCAACCCGGGTGAAGACCGCAATGTGACAAGCATCCGCGGCATTACCTCAACTTCCTACGATCCTGCTGTAGCTACTTATATAGATGGCGTTAACCAGTTCAACCTCGACACCTATATTCCCCAGCTATTTGATGTAGAACGCGTGGAAGTATTGAGAGGTCCGCAGGGAACATTATATGGCCGTAATGCCATGGGCGGGGTAATAAATATAATCACCAAAAAACCAGGTGATATTCTTACAGGTTTTGGATCCGTTAGTATTGGAAATTTTGGAAGACAGCGTTATAATATAGGTTTGAAAGGGCCAGTTATCAAAGGCAAATTATTTATTGGTGGATCTTTAATGTATGACAAAAGAGATGGTTATTATACCAATGAGTTCAATAATACCCATTTTGATAAACAGCATGCGCTTACCGGAAATTATTATCTGACTTATGTTGCATCGCCACATGTATCTTTTACAACTAACTATAAACATCATATTAATCGTAATAATGGTCCCTTCACGCTGGTTAATGGAAAGGATGAAGCATTTGCAAATCCTTTCAAATTAAATCAGAATGCTACCAGCAAAATGATAGACAACACCTGGAATGCATCCCAGTCGATGAACTATACAAGCAAAAAATTAAATGTTACTGCTCAAATTGCGTATCAAAAAAATCATCGTCATTATACTGAGCCGCTGGATGGGGATTTCTCTCCTATTGACGGCGTAACTATCATTAATAATTACGGCCCTAAGTGGAATAACGTTAAAGTTTTTACTGCCGAAGTCCGGTTCAGTTCACCTGCCTCCACCACTTCACCTTTGAAATGGACGGCTGGTGTATATGGATTCGGGCAGGATGTTCCCAATAAACAGAATACGCATTTTGGCAATGATGCTGACCTGTTGGGATCACCGGATAAAAATTTCGGTCTGATCAATACCTCAAAAGGCAAAAGCAACGGCCAGGCAGTTTATGGGCAGCTAACATATTCAATTAATCCTAAGCTGGATATCACCGCAGGAATTAGGTATGATCATGAGCATAAGAAACAAAGCGTATTGGGTGAATACCAGATGGATCCTGATCCCAATCCGGTTTTTGAAACAAGGCCTGATACCAGCGCCACCGCCAATTTCAATGCCTTTTCTCCCAGGTTAAGCCTGGCTTACCAATTCTCCAATGTTACTAATGGATATGCTTCTTATAGCCGTGGTTATCGGTCCGGCGGTTTTACTCAATTAGGTTCAGACCCTTCCCAGCCACCCCTGTTTCCTTATAAACCGGAATATAGTGACAACTATGAGATCGGGTTGAAGAACAGCCTGCTTAATCACAGACTGCGCGTGAACCTTTCTTTCTTTTATACGCTGGTTTCTGATGCCCAGGTTCCAACCCTGGTATTGCCGGATGCAATTACCATTACCCGCAATGCAGGTAAACTGGATTCAAAAGGTGCAGAGCTGGAACTTTCCTCCATCCTTGCCAAGGGCCTGGAGGTGGATTACAATTTTGGATATACTGATGCCAAATACAAAACCCTTAAGCTCGCTCAAAATGGATCTGAACAGGATTTTGATGGCAATCGCCAGGTATTCACACCCAATTATACTTCATCACTCGCAGCACAATACAGCTATGTCCTGAAAGGAAAGCAGGATCTTAAACTTGTAGTGAGAGGTGAATGGATGGCTCTTGGCAAACACTATTTTGACCTGGCCAATACCATTTCACAATCTTCCTATAGCCTGTTCAACACCCGGTTTGGTTTATCTGCAAGAAATTTTGATGTTATGTTCTGGGTTAGAAATATAGGGGATGAGAAATACATCTCCTATGCCTACGACTTCGGCGCAGTGCATTTGGGAGATCCCCGCACTCTGGGTGTAACTCTGACAGGAAGATTCTAGAAATTAATCAGGATTGATCATCAACAAGGCTGCGAGGCTGCCTTGCTTTTTCCAGGCCCATTGAAGTGATGCGAATCACTAATGTGTCCTGTTGTTCTGTAGTGACCAATTCTTCTTCTTCCAGTAAATGCAATTGTTGCTGAATAACTGACCATTCCTGTAAGCGACGGAGAATAAGCTCACGTGGCCTGCAGCCATATTGCTCAGGCTGAGGATCATTCTTCACTATTTCGTAAATGGTCTGGAGAAGGTGGTAGTGGTCTTGCATTATCTAAAAATATCGGAAAAAACGCTTCCGGTTAAATAAATTTTTCAACAGAGAATACAACTGTATGTTAAAAGACAATAGTTAGCAAACTGCCGCTAACATTTTCTGTTAATAAGGGATTGGTCCCGACAAACTGATAGTTAGACAGGAAAAAAGGTATAAAAAGCTGCATGATGTGATAGAAATGGCAGGAAACCCCTAAAATCCCACTAACTGGTAATTGTCAGGCACTAAGAGTTAAGATAAATTTGATAAAATAAATTTTCTACTTTATGAAATCCGTAAAACCCTATCCCGTTGCAATAGCAATTCCGTACCCCCAAAAAAATAAAAGGATCCTGAATAGCCGGCTTGGAAAATTGATTACGTACCTGAAAAAGAGGATGAGATGATTTTTCTGTTAATGTTGGATATTCTCCGTAACCTGCAATTTCGCAGTTATCTGTTGATGATCTCTACGATCCTTACCTGGTGGAAAAGATAGCTATACCAGAAAACCCGGATCCTATTCTTCCCTCTCTACTGTTATTGTACACTCGCCCACAAGTGCAGCAAGCGCTCCCACGGCAGCCAGTACTGGTGCAAAAAGGGCTCCTACTACTCCCACTGTAAGCGGAAAGGACATCAGCTCCTTGCCGGATTTATCAGTTATGGTGATCTTTCTTACGTTTCCCTCGGCAATTAATTCCTTCACTTTCTTCAATAATTGTTCTCCATTAAGGGAGAAAGATTCTTTTGTCCAATTCATATTTTATATGTTAGCTCTTACAATTTACTAATTTCATTTTTCTAAACCTTCTCAAATAATAATGAGCAAAAGCAATATCGAGCAAAAACTGGAATCCATGGGCCTTTCTTTTCCAGCTACAAAACCTTCAAAAGGAATTTATAAGTCCTGCCTTACCGTAGGTTCCCTTGTGTATGTATCAGGTCATGTATCAATGAAAGCTGACGGGAGTTATATCAACGGCAAACTGGGAAAAGACCTGTCTGAAGAAGAAGGTAAAGCTGCTGCCCGGCAATGCGGATTGGCTATCCTAGGATCTTTAAAGACCCATTTAGGAAGCCTGGATAAAATAAAAAGGGTAGTGAAGTTATTGGGAATGGTAAATGCTACACCGGATTACAAAGAACATCCTGTGGTCATCAATGGATGTAGTGAACTTTATGTCCAGCTATGGGGAGAGGAAAATGGAAAAGGCGTTCGTAGCGCCGTTGGTATGGGATCATTACCCGGAAATGTAGCTGTAGAAATTGAAGGAATTTTTGAAATAGAGTAATATGAAAAAATGGTTCAGCATCAATGCTATCGGCACACTGGATTCACCTGCACTCATTATTTTTCCTGAAAGAGTCAGGGCCAATATTCAGCTTGCCATTTCCATGGTGGATGAAATAAGCCGGCTACGCCCACATATTAAAACCAATAAATCATCTGCAGCCATAAACCTGATGATGGCGGCTGGCATCACCAAATACAAATGTGCAACCATTGCTGAAGCTGAACTGCTGGGGATATGTGGCGCCAAAGATGTATTACTGGCTTATCAGCCCACTGGTCCCAAACTCCTGCGGTTTATTAAGGTTATTCAAGAATACCCTTCTACCCATTAT
>CAMLGP010000192.1 GCA_946479535.1 uncultured Bacteroidota bacterium | reverse complement strand
ATTACCTGGGTTTGTAACAGCAGAACCATAAGTTCCACGGTAATACAATCTCCTGGCCTTTGCAGCATCTGATGGTGTAAGGTAAACATTGAACAGATTGGGATCAATATAACCTGTACTTACGTTATCGATATAGTCTGTTTCAGTATCGCGGTGTGTAAGGTCAAAACCGATATACATATTCTCTTTCAGCCAGTATTTGGCGCCGAAACCCATTACGATTTCAGTCTGCGTTAATTTGTATTGTTTTCTGTCTGGATACTCAGCCATACCCTGTCCTTCCAGACGAAGGGGAGTAAGTGCTACCCATTGCCCATCCAGCTTTGCTTTAGGATTGAATCTGAACATACCTACGCCGATCAATCCATAAGGGCGGAGCTTTCCTTTCATTTCCTCGTATTTCTCAAGGAATACAGTTGGATAGATCTCTGCAGCAATGTATGCATCAATCACATTTGACTTAAAACTCAGGTTACGTTGTAAACGATCTACCTCAGCACCACCTTTATTAGGCGCTTCGGCATCATTTCCTTTCAACACACCCTGGTTTAAGGATAGACGGAATGCAAGGAAGTCAGATGCATAGTAGTTTGCATAAATTGACTTGCCCAAATTGGTTAAAGGAAAATCAAGGTCCTTCACAAATGGTTTTCCGTAACCGGCACTTCCGCCAAGGTCACCCAGGAAAAACATGGGTCCAAAGCCAAAGCCTACTTCCCATTTACCATTACCTGAAGAGATTGATTGTGAATATCCCCTGGTCGAGGAAATTGCAAGGATCAAACATAGTACGATTGCCCGTACAGAGGGTACAACTCGTTTCATAGATATCAGATTTTACGTTTTCTTCTATTGGTTTTCAGGGACCAAAATAGATAAGAATGCCGCGATTGTTAAATGAATAACAAAAAATCTGGTTCTTGACCTATGTAAAAAGTCATTATACTTAGTGGTTCTACGAGAATGACATATAGAAGTTTAACGCTCTAAGGATAAACGCAGTTTTTACTAAGAGTAGACTATTATTCCAATAAAGTGGGAGTAATTCTATGAGATTAATTTTGAAATTTTGGAATTGGGAAATTTGAATACCTTGTATTTTTAATAGGCCTTAAATAAGGATTCTAAGCAAAAATTTCCCAATTGTACTTTTCAAAATTATACTGCAGTACGGGTCATTTGGATATGGTCAATTCCATCCTCATCATACACTTCTCCGCTTTGCTCAAAGCCAAACGATTCGTAAAATTTCTTAAGATATAACTGGGCACCTATGCGGATGGTACCATTGCCATAAAGCTTAACTAGCTCCTCAATACTATTATTCATTAATGCCCTGCCAGCATTCTGCCCTCTTACAGAAGAAGAGGTTACAACACGCCCTATTGATGGGAATTCATAAGCTATACCAGGCGGTACTATCCTTGAAGTAGCTATCAGCTTTTGTCCATCCCATCCCATAATATGGTGGCAATGCACATCCTTTCCATCCATGTCCTGGAACACACAATTCTGCTCAACCACAAAAACTTCTGTACGTAACTGAAGGATGGCATACAGTTCCAGGGGCGTCAGGTCCTCAAACTTTTTCGAATACCAGTTGATCATCTATTGGTTATATTATTTATTTACCTGTTAATCGGTGCTGGCACCACCGGTAAGCCTTCGTTATCTTCTTCGCTAATGGATTGTACTCCAAAAAAATAATTGTCTTTTGAATAGGGCAGGTCAATAGTTGTAGAAGAAGTAAAGATCTTTTTCTGCCATACCGGGCTGGTGGTCTCTCTTATTAATATATAATACCCTTTCACCTTGCCCGATTTTGGAGCCATCCAGCTCAGGTTTGTATAATTGGTCAGCTTTCTTGCATCCACTTTTACCTCCTGTGGCATGGAAGGTGATTTGGCAAGATTAGCCAGATTGCAAAGGTTCATTCCCGTATTCTTACGCAGGTATTCAAAATCCATGAACTCCGGCAGATCACCATACTGAATTCCATTTTCCTTACGAACATCCTGGTGCTGATGATAATAGTTTTCATTCATTTCGGTAATCCGCACAGCAGCATATCCTCTATTCACGTATGGGGTATGATCACCACCTCGCAGGAAGCGGTCGTTACGGTAAATCATTACCACCTCAAGGTTATCTACATATCGTTCTCCAATCTCTTTTACATAGCGTGCCAGCTGTCTTGCCTTTCCATCATTTTCCAGCCCAAGTGTGCGGATCAATGCGGCCCGGGAAGTGTCCTGCATTGAATAGGCTTCACTGAATACCCTGATCTTTGTATTATTAATGATATTGGTCTCACTGCTATTGTTACTACCCATTATATCATTATTCAATACCGCTTCAATATTCCAGTTGAGTTTCCTGGCCTTTTCTGCCATATGCTCTGCTCCTAACAATCCCTGTTCCTCACCACTAACTGCAATGAAAATAATGGTTGCAGGAAAGGAATACCTGCTCATGATGCGTGCGCTTTCCATCACGGCAGCCACACCGCTTGCGTCATCATTTGCTCCAGGCGCATCGCCAGTACGGTCCATAACATTAGTTCGCATATTATCCAGGTGTCCGCTGATCAGGAATATACGGTCGTCTGATGGATCAGTTCCTTTTAATGTTGCTACCACATTACCCAGAAGAGTAAGCGTATCCACCCGGCGTTGTTTCTGCAATGTAACAGTATCAATGTATGCGGTCATTCGACCGCCTGATGCTTTTGCAAATTCATTGAAGCGACTCAATACCCAATTCCTTGCTGCGCCAATCCCCCGTTTTGGATCTTTTTGAGCGCTTAATGTGTTACGTGTTCCAAAACTCACCATCTTCCGGATATAGGACTCCAATGAGTCTCTGGATATCTCACTCACCATCTTTTCAATCTGGGGATCCCGGTGAATGATTGTCTGCTCAAATGACAGCTTGAAGGTGAATACACAGATCAGCAGTAGAATAATTTTTTTCATTGCAGTGGGTTGATCTTTAAAATTAAGATATTCGCGTTATATGAATGCAGGAAAGGATATTATAATTGAAGCTAAAAATGTAACTGTTAATAGAGGCGTTAATGTTGTTCTAAAGGATATTTCTTTTTCTCTAAAGAAAGGCGATCACCTTGCAATAACCGGCAACTCCGGCGGTGGAAAGACTACACTGGGCATGGCTATTGCCGGAAGAGCCTGGTATAAAGGATCAATTGAGATTGCAGAGCCTTACGGGCAACGCATTTCCTGGATCGAACAGCAACACCATTTCAGGAACCTTTCAAATACCAGTGATTTTTATTATCAGCAGCGATTCAATTCTTCAGATGCAGAAGATGCCCACACGGTTCAGCAGTCCCTGGCAGAAACAGGCCGTGATATTGTACCTGTTCTCAAAACCATGAAGATTCAACACCTCGCTGATGAACACCTGATCCAACTTTCCAATGGTGAGAATAAGAAACTCCAGTTAGCCAAAGCCTTATTACAGGAGCCTTATGTACTTATCATGGATCAGCCTTTTATAGGACTAGATGCGGGTAGCAGAAAAGACCTGCACCAGATCATCAATCACCTGGCTGATCAGGGGCTGGTCATTATTCTTATTACTACGCCTGATGAAATTCCATCCTGTATTAACCAGGTGCTGGTTTTGGAAAATGGTGTTCAACAGTCTTTATCAGATATTCAGACATTTAATTCCGGTTATTCCAATAGGGTGAAACAAAAACCAAAAACTTTCGACGAACAGTTATTAAAGGAATTTCTTTCGCCTCAAAACGAAAATGGATTTGAGTATGCCATTCGCATGAAGAATGTAACTATTACTTATGGCGAAAAAAAGATACTTGCTGGTGTTGACTGGGAAGTGAAAAATGGAGACAGATGGTTATTGTCTGGACCGAATGGTGCAGGAAAATCAACCCTCCTTAGTCTTGTAACCGGAGATAACCCACAGGCCTACGCCAACGAAATTTATTTATTCGACAAGAAAAGAGGATCAGGAGAAAGTATCTGGGATATCAAAAGAAAGATTGGATTTCTCTCACCAGAATTACATCTTTTCTTTGACCAGGGATGCTCTGCCTTTGAAGCCATTGCTTCCGGACTTTTTGATACTATTGGCTTATTCAGGCAATTAAGTGATGAACAGATTGAACTGGTAGATCACTGGATGAAAATTACCGGCATTCATTCATTGCGGCAGAAACGCCTGTTTGAACTATCTGCAGGTCAGCAGCGAACAGTATTACTGGTAAGAGCACTTGTCAAAAACCCTCCCTTGCTTATTTTGGATGAACCGTGTCAGGGCCTGGATAAGGAAAAGGAAGCCGCACTGCTGGAGCTCATCAATGCGGTATGCCTGTTTGGAAATAAGACAATGGTATTTGTAACGCATTATGCCAGTGATCGCCCTGATTGTATTCAGAATTTCATTGCGTTAGAGAAAGGAAAAGTAGTAAGATAGAGGAAGCTGATATATGGTTCGTGAGACACGTACCATGGCGGTGGAAAGTGGTGAGGTAGAGTAGACTAATTTATGGTTCGTGGGACACGAACCATGGCAGGTGGTTTATGACTGGTTTGAGGCCGTGGTCCGTGTCTCACGAACCACCTCAAAAATTAATAGCCGTATTTATCCTTCCAGAGACTCTTCAGGAATTTCCGCAGTTCCTCCTCTCTTGCGTTTTTGCCGGGGTTATAAAATTTCATTCCACTTATTTCTTTAGGTAAATATTCCTGATCGGAAAAATTGCCCTCATAACTGTGCGAGTATTTATAGTCTTTTCCATATCCCATATTCTTCATCAGCTTTGTAGGTGCATTGCGTATATGTAATGGAACAGGGAGATCTCCATGCTGATTCACTGCATTCATTGCGCTGCCAATAGCAATTGTAGCTGCATTACTTTTGGCACTGGAAGCAAGGTAAATGGCACACTGAGACAATATCAGCTGTGATTCGGGATACCCGATCTTATTTACCGCTTCAAAAGTGGCATTAGCCATTACAAGGGCAGTAGGATTTGCATTACCAATATCTTCACTCGCCAGGATCACCAGTCTTCTTGCAATAAATTTTACATCTTCGCCGCCAGCAAGCATCCGCGCAAGCCAATACACCGCAGCATTAGGATCACTGCCGCGAATTGACTTGATAAATGCAGATATAATATCATAATGCTGTTCTCCCTTTTTATCATACAGCGCAATTTTCTTTTGGGCAACATCCATTACATAATCATTCGTAATCTCAATTGTTTTGGTTTTGGCAGGTGCAGCTTCAATAACAAGGTCCAGCAGATTCAATAATTTCCTTGCATCTCCTCCTGATATATTGATCAGTGCGGAAGTTTCTTTTAATTCAACCTTTTTCTTTTTAAGTACTTCATCCTTTTCAAGCGCAGTATTTAATAATTGAACAAGGTCTTTTTCATCCAGTGATTTCAATACATAAACCTGGCAGCGGCTGAGCAGGGCGCTATTGACTTCAAAGGAAGGATTCTCTGTGGTGGCGCCAATTAAAGTAATGATACCTTTTTCTACAGCCCCCAGCAATGCATCCTGCTGTCCCTTGTTGAATCGATGGATCTCGTCAATAAAAAGGATGACATTGGTCTTTGATTTCGCTTCTTCAATCACCTCCCTTACTTCTTTAACCCCAGAGCTAATGGCGCTTAATGTGTAAAAAGGAACCTGTAAAGTATTGGCGATAATATTGGCGATGGTAGTCTTTCCTGTTCCTGGCGGACCCCACAGGATCATGGAAGGAATATGACCTTGCTCAATAGCTCTGCGCAGAATGCTTCCCTTCCCGGTCAGGTGCTCCTGTCCGGCCAGTTCATCTAATGTTTTAGGGCGAATCCGTTCTGCGAGAGGAGTCATAACTTAAACAGCAAAATTACTGGTTTAAGTTTTATTGCTGCTGCTGTCCTGCAAAACTTTCGATGTATTCAGGAGGCTCATCTGTGCCTTCAATCTTATCCATTTTAACCTTTGTCATATCCTGGAAACTGTGGCCATCTTCATAGCTGACTGCAACATACACTGAAAGAGATTGGTGGGCGGGGCCTTTAAATGTTCCTTTTACAGGGGAGCAGTCGTTGAAGTTCCGGCCAACTGCCAGCTTAACATGGTGACTGGTGACCCATACATTA
>CAMLGP010000191.1 GCA_946479535.1 uncultured Bacteroidota bacterium | reverse complement strand
CTGGTGCAGTGGCATGGGTAGAACAATATATTCCCAGCGGATTGGCTGCCATCATAGTTGCAACCGTTCCATTATGGTTTGTAATACTGGATAAGAAAAAATGGCATTCCAATTTTACCAATAAATGGATCATTGGTGGACTGGTAATTGGTTTTATTGGTGTGCTTACTTTAGTTTCAGATTCAAAGGCTATCAACATTACCGGTGATAAAATGCAACTCGCCAGTATAATTGTGCTGGTAATAGGTACCATCAGTTGGACTGCGGGCTCACTCTATTCCAAATATGCAAAAATGGAAGGGTCTTCTCCCATGAAAGCAGCCCTGCAGATGACTGCCGCCGGAACAGTTTCTATACTCCTTTCCCTCCTATCTGGAGAATACAGGCAGGCCCACTGGTCAACCATTTCATGGGATACTGTTTTTGCACTTCTTTACCTGGTAAGTATTGGTTCCCTTGTTGGTTACATGGCCTATGTTTGGTTATTAAGTGTAAGGCCACCCGCCCTGGTGGGCACTTATGCGTATGTGAATCCTGTTGTGGCAGTTTTCCTGGGATGGCTGCTGGTGGGTGAACATATTTCAAGGCAGCAGGTTATTGCCCTAAGCATTATTCTCGCCGGTGTGATTCTTGTTACCCTCTCCAAAGGGAAGGAATAGTTATCTTCGCTTCCTTAATATTTCACACTCAAAATAAACTGATATGCAAAGCTGGAAAGATTACCAGGAAAAGAACAAGGACCGTTTTTTGAATGAAATGCTTGATCTGTTACGCATCCCTTCAGTAAGTGCCAAAAGCGAGCACAAGGCCGATATGCAGAAATGTGCCGAAGCAGTGAAAGAGAGTTTATTGAAAGCTGGTTGTGATAAAGCGGAAGTAATGCCAACAGACGGACATCCTGCAGTATACGGTGAAAAAATTATTGATCCTTCCAAACCTACCGTGCTGGTGTATGGCCACTATGATGTACAGCCTGCTGAGCCATTGGAACTTTGGCATAGCGGACCCTTTGAACCCGTGATCAAAGACGGAAAGATATATGCCCGTGGCTCAGCAGATGATAAGGGACAATTCTATATGCATGTAAAGGCATTGGAAACCCTTGTGCAAACAAAAACAATGACCACCAATATCAAGTTCCTGATTGAAGGTGAAGAGGAAGTAGGTTCACCAAATTTGGGAAAGTTTGTAGCTGCCAATAAAAATCTATTGAAAGCAGATGTGATCCTTATCAGTGACAGTTCCCTGTTGAGTATGGAAAATCCATCACTGGATATTGGCGTACGTGGACTGAGTTATATTGAAGTGGAAGTAACCGGCGCTAATCGTGACCTGCATAGTGGTACTTATGGTGGAGCGGTTGCCAACCCCATCACCATACTGGCTAAAATGATCGCCAGCTGTCATGATGAGAACAACCATATTACTATTCCCGGTTTTTATGATGATGTAGTGGAAGCAACTAAAAAGGAAAGAGAGTTATTGAACAAGGCGCCTTATGATGAAAAGGAATATAAAGATGAGCTGGGCGTAAAAGAACTCTGGGGAGAAAAAGGATTTACTACTTATGAGAGAACAGGAATTCGTCCTACAATAGAATTGAATGGTATCTGGGGTGGTTACCAGGGTGAAGGCGCAAAGACCGTATTGCCATCAAAAGCTACGGCCAAGATCTCGGCCAGACTGGTGCCCAATCAATCCTCGCACAAGATCACTGAGCTATTACTCAATTATTTCAAGAAGATAGCACCACCGTCTGTAACAGTCAATGCATTTGAACATCATGGCGGTGAACCATACATGACTCCCATTGACAGCAAAGGATATAAAGCTGCATCAAAAGCACTGGAAACTACTTTTGGAAAAGCGCCAATTCCAGTAAGAGGCGGTGGAAGTATTCCAATCTGTTCAATCCTGGAAAAAGAACTGGGCATCAAGATCATCTTCATGGGATTTGGACTGGATAATGACAATCTGCATAGTCCCAACGAAAAATACAATATTGAGAATTACTATAAGGGAATTGAGACGATTCCGTATTTCCATAAGTATTACGCGGAATAGCAGAAGATATAAGCTGTTAGCTATTAGCCATTAGTTTTTTGATCTGATTTAGAATGAAAGCTAATAACTAATGGCTTTTTGCTTTTTGTACCTTTGAAAAGAATCGAAGTGCATGGCAGAAAAAGAAAAAATACGACTCGACAAATATCTCTGGGCTATCCGCCTGTTTAAAACAAGAGCGATGGCGGCGGCAGCGTGTGATTCCAATAAAGTAAAGTTGGACGGAACAGCAGTAAAAGCATCCAAAACAGTGAGCGTTGGCGATGAGTATGAGATAAAGACCGAAGCCAAAAGATGGCGCATAAAGGTTACCGGATTATTACCTAACCGGGTAGCCTATACCGAAGCGATCAAATATTACATCGACATCACACCAGAAGAAGAAATACAGCGATTACAATACCAGGCGGCCAGTTTTCATACTGGAAAAAGACCCAGCAAGATCGGCCGGCCTACAAAGAAAGAAAGAAGAGACATGGATGATTTCCTGGATGGAGAATAATAGGACCAGTTATCCGTTTATATCCTGAATGTTTTAATGAAAAAGATCATTCCATACTATATTTTGCTGATAGGGCTTGCTGCCTGCTCAAAAGACAGCAAACAGTCCAGTGATAAAGAACTTCCCGTAATCACCTTAACCTCCCCTTCCAATAACCAGGTTTTTTCTGGTGGACAAACAGTCAACATCACAGGAACTATTACTGATAATAGCAAGCTGGCCCTTGTCCATGTTCATATTTATAACAATGGCACTGGCCAGTTAATAATAGATATCCACCGCAGTCCTGATGCCAGCACTTATTCCCTCAATGAAACCGTGCAGGTACTGGCAGGTATTGAATACAAAATTCAGGTAGTTGCCATTGACAATTCAGCCAACCAGCAGGTGCAAACGGTATTGATCTCCGCCAATTGAGCCCCCAAGAGCTCAAACAATATCCATATCTATTGGCCCTATCCCGGTTCTATCCGGTCCCGATAGCCATCGGGATTCTTATCTTTGGCCCATGCGAATTGATATTCTTACTGTTCTTCCAGAATTACTGGAAAGCCCCTTTCAGCATAGCATCATGAAACGTGCGCAGGACAAGGGATTGCTGGAAGTGGTAACACATCCGCTCCGGAAATGGGCAGTGAATGATTATGGGCAGATAGACGATTACCAGTATGGAGGAGGTGCAGGCATGGTGATGATGTGTGAACCACTGGCAAAGGCAATTGAAGAACTATCTGCTGAAAGGAAATATGATGAGATCATCTATCTCACACCCGATGGAGAACAATTAAATCAGAAGATTGCGAACTCTCTTTCATTAAAAGGAAATCTTTTGATGATCTGCGGCCATTATAAGGGAATTGATGAACGGATACGTCAGCATTTTGTGACCAAAGAGATCTCCATCGGAGATTATGTATTAAGTGGAGGTGAACTGGCCGCTGCGGTATTAGTTGATACCATCGGCAGATTATTGCCTGGTGTTCTGAATGATGAAACCTCGGCCCTGTTTGATTCTTTTCAGGATAATTTATTGGCTCCTCCGGTTTATACCCGTCCTGAAGACTTCCGCGGTTGGAAAGTACCAGACATACTTATGAGTGGAGATCATAAGAAAATTGACGAGTGGAGACTTGAACAATCGGTGGAGAGAACAAAGCAGCGAAGACCCGATCTGGAGATATAAAAGAATTGTGGTGGCAAGAATGGGGGCAGGTAAAAGAGGGGCTTTTAATCCTACTCACCAACAATCAAATTCCTTTTGTTTTATATATCCAACAGGCTGCTCCGGCATTAATATCCTTGGATATAAGGGCTGCACTTTGGCTACCTGTTTTAATACAGATTTCCTTCGACCATAGACCTTAATAAATGGTGGCCGCTCCTTTTCCGGAGCATAGGCTATTGGCAAGCTTTGCATAGAATAATTATAAAATAAGCGTATAGGTTTAATGATCCAGGCACTCTGGCCCCCGTCTGCGGCAGGGGACAGCATAGCCTGGGCTGGTATATCGGCAAGTTCGGGACAAATGGTTTTCAAAGCAGAGTTGGACCTAAAAACGGGCGCACTGGTATTGGCTGTCAAAAGAGTAGTCAGAGGGTAATCAGTTGGGCATTCAATGGTTAGGGAGGTAGTGGCCGGAAGTCACAGGTTATAAGGTCAGTACGGATAGAGGATCTGAGGTGTGTGTCAAAGGTTACAGGGCAAAAGAATACGGACTGGAAAAAAAACCCCTCCTCATGGAAGGGCTTACGTTACTGTTATGAAAGAAAAAGAGATATGGGGAAGGGTAGAATTTTTATGGGATAAGGTCAATGGTCGTTTTATTTGTTTTGACCTGAGTCTTCTTTAGTTGTACGGATCAACGAACTAGTTATATAAGGTTTTCATTATTTCAAAAAAAAGAGAAAGTTGATTGTTTGGAGGAAGTGTCGTCTGGTCTTTCAAAGGATTGGAAATAACTTTCTGGACGGTTTGGACATTGGATGAGTAGGATAAGACGATTCATCCGCTGCAATCAACTTTCTGAGACAAAAATATATGCACACTGCACTGTTAACAAGAGCATTAATGACCGATTCTGCTTCATCAGTATTTACGCATCATCACGTAATCTTTCCATACAACACTTACGAAACTTTACCAATCAATCCTAAGTACTTCCCCTCATTTAAAAGGTAGTGGTACTTTCCACAAATACTATATCGAGTACTTCTACTATGGTATATGCAATAGGAAATTCCCATCTTGTGGTCGGGAATAAATACCGAACCCTTAATTCAAAATCCATGAAGAATCACGAATCCAACACTGTTATTAAAGTTGCTATTGCTGATGATCACGCCCTTTTCCGTACCGGTGTTAAAACATCTCTCTCCAGCCGCAAGGACATCCAGATGGTTGCCGAAGCTGAAAATGGTATGCAATTGCTCAACTTACTGCGGCATATACAACCTGACGTAGTTTTACTGGACATCCAGATGCCTATTATGGATGGACTGGCTACGCTCCCTGAAATCAAAAAGCTTTACCCAGGTGTAAAAGTAATTATGCTTTCCATGCACAATGATCACTCTGTCATCTCCCGTATGATGGAAATCGGCGCTAACTCTTACCTTACTAAGGAGTCTGGCTCTGAAATGATCTATGATGCTATCCGCACCGTGTTTGAGCAGGATTTCTTTTTTAATGAATTGACAAACAAAGCCCTTCTCTCTGGCCTGCGCACAAAACGCACTACAGAGTCTTCTATGGCGCAGGATGTACAGCTCACTGATAAAGAGATTACCATCCTGAAGCTGATGTGCGATGAAAAGAGCACCAAGGAGATCGCTGATATCGTTGATCTCAGCCCTCGCACAGTGGAAGCCATCCGCGACAAGCTCAAAACCAAAACCGGTACCAAGTCAATGGCCGGCCTGGTAATGTATGCTGTGAAAGCTGGATTGGTAGAACAGGCATAATCTAATAAGCTTCTTCTCATACACTTACTAATTGCTTAATATACAGTTGTCCCGATACCTATCGGGACAACTTTTTTATTTTCGCTACTTTCACTGTATGAGCGGAAACCTCTTTCTTTCAATTAACGGCAATATAGTCCCTTCTACGCAACCGGTCCTTCGTGCTGATAATCGCGGTTACCGCTTTGCCGATGGCCTCTTTGAAACCATGAAATGGCAGAAAGGGAAGATACATTTCTTTGACCTGCACTGGGAACGGCTCCATTCAGGCCTCCGGCTTTTGGGTTTTCCCATCCCTGCATCCTTTACTCCTACCCATCTTATTGAAGAGATCAATGATCTGGCCGATAGAAATATTTTGAGTGATACTGCCCGCATCAGACTCTCTGTTTCGCGGGGTAATGGCATGCTTTATCCCATCCCCAACCAGCCGGATGAATTGATCTACATCATCGAATGTTTTCCTGCTGAAAGAGACGTAAACTTCCTGAATGAAGAAGGTATTAAAATTGGCGTCTATGAACAGGCTCGAAAAGCTCCTGATGCTTTTTCCCATCTTAAATCGAGTAATTTCCTGGCCTATCGAATGGCCGCCATTCATGCTCAAAAAATGAATTGGGATAATGCCATCCTTTTAAATTCCAATAA
>CAMLGP010000190.1 GCA_946479535.1 uncultured Bacteroidota bacterium | reverse complement strand
GTAAACACAATGGACACTATCCTTAACAATAAATACCTTGCTGTTAAATATAACCAGGGTCAGTCGGACGCAGGTCGTGTTACCCTTGGTGCTGCATTAATGCTGAAAGCCTGGTTGCAGTTAAATGCTGCAAGCCCAGCTTACAATGCTACTACAGCACCCGGAGGACCTGATCCAAACAAGGTGGCTGGGTTTGGCAATACAGATAATGCCCGTTGGGCTACAGCCGCCGCTTCTTATAAAAAATTCATGGACGACTGGGGTGGTTCAGGAAAACCTTATGCCCTTTTCGCAGATGATAGCACACTCTGGTACGAAGCTAATGAGTACAACCCGGAGGTTATCTGGGACAGGCAATATGTTCCTAATACAAAAGGATCCAATTATGAACAATATGGTGGTCCTGTTTATGTATTGGGCACTTATTATACATGGGGCAACTATAACCCGACACAGGAAATGGTAGACGAATTTGAAATGGCAAATGGCAAACTCATTACTGATCCCACATCAGGATATGATCCCCAAAACCCTTATGCCAATCGAGACCGGAGATTCTACAAATGGATTGTTTATGATGGCGCTCCTTATAAGATGGACTGGATGCCAAGGCAGGATACCATCTATACGCGAATTGATAAAGTACGCCCCTCTCTGAATGAAATTGATTTCGGAAGTACTGACGTAAGCAATACAGGGTATTATTTCAAAAAGAAATTAAATCCTCTGAACCGTCCGGCTACTGGCCTAAGCGGAGCTAACTATATCTACTATCGGTATGCAGAAGTGTTGCTTGGCTATGCCGAAGCTCAAAATGAGGCAGTAGGCCCGGATGCATCAGTTTATACTGCAATCAATGCAGTCAGAACCCGCTCCAATCAGCCAGCACTGGCAGCAGGTCTTACTCAGGCACAAATGCGCGCTGCAATCCGTCACGAAAGAAGAGTAGAATTCTGTTTCGAAAACAAACGGTTTTATGATATAATTCGCTGGAGAATTGCAGACCAGGTGCTAACCCAGGATCTCCATGGAATGAAAATCAGCAATACTGTACCTGCAAATAACAGCGGTGTTTGGAAATATGAACCGGTGTCGCTAAATCATCCTCATGTATTCAACATGAAACAATATTTACAACCGATACCCCAACCCGTTCTGGCGCAAAACCCGAAGCTGGTCCAAAATCCAGGGTATTAATTTTCAGGACAAATCCATTAATAAAAAAACCTCCTGCCTTTTATTTAAGGGCAGGAGGTTTTTTTTATTATATTGGCATCTGTCTAAAAAGACAATACTCGAATGATTAAGCTTTTTCTCAATGCCCGCATCTGCCTGTGCCTTTTTTTAATAGTAAGCAGTTCTCTGGTATCAAATTCTCAAAGGCCAAATAGCCCATTCAAAATAATCGCCTTTTACACTGCTAAAAATGATCTGGCTCATATTGACTTCGTAAAGGAAGCCCACCAATGGTTCAGGCAACAGGGTGAGAAATATAATTTTCAATATGATTCCACTAATTACTGGAGCAACCTGAACCTGCCCTTTCTCTCACAATATAAAATAGTGCTATTCCTGGATACCCGTCCGGAAGACTCTGCGCAAAGAGCAGCTTTTCAGCAATACATGGAAAATGGCGGGGCATGGATCGGGTTTCATTTCTCAGCTTTCGCATTAACCCCTTCCGCTTTTCCGCAGAACTGGGACTGGTACCACAATAAATTCCTGGGAAGCGGAGAATACGGAAGCAATACGTGGAGGCCAACCTCAGCTACACTGAAAGTGGAAGACCGGAAGCATCCTGCCACCAAAGGATTACCGGCTACAATAACTGCCGCTCCTAATGAATGGTACCGATGGAAAAATGATCTAAGGAAAAACAGGGATATTAAGATCCTTCTTTCAATTGATCCCTCTTCATTCCCACTCGGCACGGGTCCAAAACCGTATGAGATCTGGCATGAAGGATATTATCCTGTTGTATGGACCAATACCAAATATCACATGGTCTATTTTAACATGGGCCATAATGATATGGACTATGAGGGTAAGACAAATAAACCGCTTTCTTCTACCTTCAGCAGTGAAAATCAAAACAAGCTTTTAATCAATAGTATCCTCTGGCTGGGCAGGAGTAAATAGATTTCCCTGGCTTAGATTAAATATCTGAATATGAAAAAATACATCGTTCTCCTCACCGTAATCATTATTTCCACGTCCTTTTCAAAGAAACCTATAACCTGGGTAGCTATTGGCGATTCCATTACCTATTTGAATGATCATGGCAATGAAACAGGCAATCGCGTGAAGAAGGGATATCTCACCCGCGTAACGGAGAAATTATCCAACGTACATTATATAAACCAGGGGCATAATGGGTGGACCAGCGTGCGTATCGCAACTGAAATTGAAAATCTGGGGATCGTAAAAGCTGATGTCTATTCCATTTTTCTTGGCACCAACGACTGGTGGGGCGGGAAACCTATCGGCACATTGAACGATTATATCAATAATACTGGCACCGGAACAATTTATGGTTCCTTTCGCATTATTATCAATAAGCTTCGATCTCTCAATAGCGAAGCAAAGATCATTCTTATCACACCTCTTCAGCGTTCAGATTTCGTTTACGTCAATGGTTTTAAGAATAATGCCTTCGGATCATATAAAGAGAAAAATAATCAATCATTATCGCAGGTAGCAGATGCGATCATTCAAATTGCGAACCAGGAACATTTTCCCCTTATCGATCTGTATAATAAGAGTGGGATCACGCTGAAGAATATGGTTAAGTTCAAACACCTCAAAGACCCCAAAACCGGATTATATAAAAATTACAAATACCCTGATTATATTGATATCCCTTTCAATCCTGAAACAGATGAGTACCCCTACCCTGTTGAGGCCATCGATATGACCTATGATGGTTTACATCCTTCGGATAAGGGAAATAAGGTAATTGCGAAAATGGTTGTAAAGGCAATGAAGTAAATTAATTTCTGGCCTTAATTTCCCGGAGCAATCTGGTGCTCTTTAGGCATAAACTTTTTACTCTGTTCAATTGCATCCATTATTTGTGCAAGAATTTCTTCCGTAGAAGCATCGTAATTAATTTCCAATGGAGGCTTAAACATAACTGTTAAACGTGTTCCTTTCTTTCTCAGCTTCAACCCTTTTTTGCTGAATGCTCTCCAGAAGCCGCCAATAACCACCGGGATCACGATGGATTTATTTTGTTTGATGATCAGGGCAGTGCCTTTACGACCCGGAGCAAAGGGAGTGGTGGTTCCCTGCGGAAATGTAATGATCCAGTTCTCACTTAACGCACGCGTTATCTTTCTCGTATCAGAGACATCTAGGCCTTTACGTTGCTCTTTGGCATCCTTGTTCCAGGTACGTTTCACTGTGATGGCACCTGCCAGTGCAAAAAGACGGCTCATCCAGTTCCCTTTCATGGTTGCCTCTGCAGCTACATAGTTTACCCTTGTAAAAGGATTCAGTAAGTAATAAGGGACCCCGAGCCGGTTCATCTTTCCCCATTTCAGGGCGCAGAAAATGTGAAGGAAGGTGATCACATCGGCAAAATAGGTCTGGTGATTGCTGACGAACAAAACATTCTGCCTGGGCAATTCTTTCAAATGCTCCATTCCTGTGATCTTAAGCTTGTTGATAATGACCAGGCCGGGCCATGAAAAGGAACCCACTAAAGCATAGACAAACTTTCTCACCAGCTTTACATTCTTCAATCTGTCTATCCACGAACTCATTGAATGTGTTTAATTGCAAGGTAACAAGAATTTAGCCAGAGGCTGACAGGGACATAAAAAGTCCGGTTATAGGAAATAGTATGGGGAAGTAGGGAAATCCGGTTAAATAAAAAAGGCTGCCCGCCTTCGGCGGGACAGCCTTATACTTAATTGTAACTTAATTAACCTTCAGATTTGGACTCATCATTTCCAGCGCCGCCTTCCAGTTTCTTCTTCAGGTCAGCCAGTACGCCCAGGTCACCAAGCGTAGCTTTTTCAACCTTGTTCTGGATATTCTTAACGGCCTTCTTGGTCTTTTCTGCTTCTGAACGAGCTTCCTTCTTCTGACTTTCTTTCTCTTCAACCTGGCCCTGCTCCCAGATACGTGTATGAGAGAGAACAATACGTTTTTCATTGCGATCAAATTCGATCACCATGAATTTATTGGCCTCATCAGCACCGATGCTCTTGCCATCTTCCTTGGTCAGGTGGCGGTTAGGCGCAAACCCTTCCAGTCCGTAAGGCAGTTGAACAATAGCACCTTTATCATCACGACGGATCACAGTTCCTTCATGCACACTTCCAATAGCGAAGGTATCCTGCAATGTGTTCCATGGATCTTCTTCAAGCTGTTTGTGGCCCAACTGCAGTTTGCGGTTGTCCTTGTCGATTCCCATGATCACTACATCAATGTTGCTACCAACCTTGGTGTATTCACTTGGGTGATTGAAACGTTTAAGCCAGCTCAGATCGCTGATATGGATCATACCACCAATACCAGGAGCCAGTTCTACAAACACACCATAATTGGTGATGTTCTTAACCAGACCTGTATGGCGACTACCTTCTGCAAATTTGGTTTCGATATCATTCCAGGGATCAGGAGAAAGTTGCTTGATAGACAGGCTCATCTTCCTGTTATCCTTGTCCAGTGTAACAATCTTCGCTTCATGCTCATCACCGAGTTTGAAGAACTCTTTGGCATTGATTGGAGTATTAGCCCATGTTATCTCACTTACGTGAACCAGACCTTCAACACCAGGCATGATCTCAAGGAACGCACCGTAGTCTTCAATATTCACTACTTTACCTTTCACGATATTGCCTTCAGAGATATTTGCCGTAAGCACATCCCATGGGTGCGGAGTCAATTGTTTCAGACCAAGGCTGATACGTTTTTTCTCATCATCAAAGTCAAGTACCACCACACGGATCTTCTGATCCATCTTCAGCACTTCACTTGGGTGAGAAATACGTCCCCATGAAATATCAGTGATATACAACAAGCCGTCCAGACCGCCGAGGTCCATAAAGGCACCGAAGTCTGTAATGTTCTTCACAGTACCCTCAAGCACCTGGCCTTTCTCCAGCTTGCTGATAATTTCTGCACGTTGTGCTTCGATATCGCTTTCGATAAGCGCTTTATGAGATACCACAGCATTTTTGATAGCCTCGTTGATCTTGACTACCTTGAATTCCATTGTTTTTCCAACAAACTGATCGTAATCAGTTACAGGCTTCACATCAATCTGTGATCCGGGAAGGAAGGTTTCCATTCCGAATACATCCACGATCAATCCACCTTTTGTTTTGCTGGTAATAGTTCCGGTGATCACTTCGCCGGTCTTGTGCACTTCTACGATCTTTTCCCATGCACGGGTGATACGGGCCTGTCTGCGGCTCAGGTTCAGGTGACCATCCCTGTCCTCTTTTTCTACGATCATCACTTCCACCAGGTCACCAATTCCCAGGTTTTGCAGATCACGGAACTCGTTCAGAGAGATCAGACCGTCACTCTTGAAGCCAATGTTCAATACAACATCGGTTTTAGTGAGACCCACCACAGTTCCTTTGATCAGCTCGCCATCATTCAGTTGAATAAAAGTGTTTTCATACACTTTGTCGTACTTCTCTTTTTCGTCTTTGTTGTAAGAAGTAACATTGCGTTTGTCTACGCTCCAGTCGAAATCATCGTGTGCAGTTTGCACAACCTCCACAGGTGCAGTTTTTGTCGCTGTAGAAGCTTCAGCGGTTGTATCCGCGGAACCATTCTCCTGTGCATCAGCGTTTAAGTGTTTTTGAATCAAATTTTGAAACATGATAAAATCCCGACGGTTTTGAATCGGGGGAGCAAAGATAAGCTTTTTATAGGTGATTCTGAAGGATTTATGAGAGCTAATTCTGATATTTGACCCCCAATAAATTAATGATTATTAAACATTTACAAGTTTTGCCGCCAAGACCTTAAATTCACGGCAAAAATAGCATTTGCTCTATAGGCTCCTCAAAATTCTTGTTCGGCCCGCCATGTATATCTTCTGCCGGCGCGTCATCATTTCCAAACCGGAAATCCTAATGGAGAAAGGCCCCCTGCTGCTTGCCTGTAATCATCCCAACTCTTTTCTGGATGCCATAATCCTGGACATGCTTTTTGAACAGCC
>CAMLGP010000189.1 GCA_946479535.1 uncultured Bacteroidota bacterium | reverse complement strand
GATCAAAAAATAGATACCGTGTTCAATGTGCGAAACGGATTAAGCAGTAATATCTGCAAAACCCTGTTTTTGAAAGCTCCCTATTTATGGGTGGGCACAGACAAGGGTATCAATAAAATAAACATCAATACACTAAAAATAGTAGCGCGCTATAGTATTTCAGATGGGCTTGGTTCCAATATTGTAAACAATCTTTATGTTGATGACAGCCTGGTTTGGGTAGCTTCACCAGCAGGGGTGACTTACTTTAACGAGTCAAAAATATCTGATTCATCCATTTGTATTCTCGATTTGACGGCCGTAAATGTTTCCGGCGCACCCATTCAACTATCAAATCATCTTAACCTTCCATACAAACAATATTTCCTTTGATTATACAGCCATTTCATTCAAATCTTCCGGAGATATCACCTATACCTATACACTGAAAGGATTGGACGATAGCTGGATTGAAACTAAGCTTAACACGCTCTCCTACCCTTCTCTACCACCAGGAGATTATGAGTTTCAGTTATACGCTACCAATAAATACGGCAGAAAAAGTGAAATGATCAGCATCCCATTCTCAATTAATGCCCCATTTTGGCGAACTATCTGGTTTTGGATAGCCGCCTCTCTTCTCACATCAGGAATTGCCTGGTATTTATTGAGCCTGCGATATAAGCAATTAAGGAATCGACTGAAAGAAAAGAACGAGATCATGAACAGGATGACTGAACTGGAACAGGCATCTCTCCGCGCGCAGATGAACCCCCATTTCATATTCAATTGCCTAAACTCCATCCAGCACTTCATTCTAAAAGACGATCTCAAACAGACCAATAGATATATCACCCAGTTCGGAAGCCTGATCAGGAAAACCATGGATAATTCTGCCCGGGCAGTCATTTCCATTTCCGATGAGATCAATTATCTGAGCAGCTATCTTGAACTGGAGCACATGCGCTTTTCCTCAAAATTCAGGTATGAGATTTCCATTGATCCTTCCATTGATAAAGACCAGACTTATATTCCAAGTATGCTGTTACAACCCTTTGTGGAGAATGGAATTCGCCATGGTATTCGAAACAAACAGGAGGGTGAAGGCCTGATTACAATAAGCATAGTACGGTCAAACGGCCACCTGCTTATAAAAATTGAAGATAATGGCGTTGGACGGGAAGCTGCAAGGCAATACCAGGGTGAACAACCCATCGAATATCAATCAAAAGGGATTACACTTACCCAAAAAAGAATTGATATTCTGAATGTAGCCAATGCAGAAAAAGTGAAGACCTCCCTTATTGACCTGAAAGATGAAAATGGATGCGCTAATGGCACCAGGGTCATACTTAGTTTTCCCTTGTCAGTAATTGAAAAGAATTCGCTGCTATGATAAAGGCTGTAATTATAGACGATGAGGAAAACAATATTGGCACACTCCAATCATTGCTGACCCAATTTTGTCCTGAGATAGATATCATTGGTACTGCAGGCAATGCAAAGCAGGCTTTTACCGTAATTACTGAACTGCAGCCACAACTGGTATTCCTGGATATAGAAATGCCCATGGGGAATGGTTTTGATCTTCTTGAAAAACTGATGCCGGTAAATTTTGAGGTCATCTTTGTAACAGCATTTGATCAGTATGCCATAACGGCCTTTAAATATGCTGCTCTCGATTATCTTCTGAAGCCGGTAAGTATCGATGATCTTAAAAGGGCCGTAAACCGTTCAGTGCTGCGGATAGCAGAAAAAAATGTAAACAACAGAATTGAATCCCTGATCACCAATTTCCGGAGCGAAGCGCAGGGTTTGAAGAAGATCGGACTCCCAACAGCCGAAGGGCTGTTGTTTGAAGAAATAGAAAATATAATTCATTTGCAGGCAGAAAGTAACTATACACTTGTATTTATCCGCAACAAAAATAAAATGACCATTACCAAAAGCCTGAAAGAATTTGAAGATATATTGCCACCAGGTATTTTTTGCCGGCTGCATCACTCTCATATTGTGAACCTCAATTACATTACCAAATATTACAAAGGACGCGGTGGATATGTAGAGCTTTCAGATGGCACCACTGTTGAGGTCTCCACTCGGAAAAAAGATGATTTCCTGGATAAATTCAAGATCTGAAATAGTTCCGCTTCCAATCTTAACGATCCTGCCTCATTTACCCGGGTGTTAATTCGTATTTTCGCAGCTTATAAAATCACAACACATGCGGTTATTGGCTCTTCTTTTGTTTATCCCTTTTTTGGCAGTTGCTCAAAAGAAACAGATCACCCTCGAGGATATTTATAAAAAAGGGATCTTCAGGGCAGACCCTGCCGCCAGTTTTGTCACAGATAATTCAGATAGTATTGTTAATGGTTTTAAGATAAACGACGACAAGGGCAGGATGCTTGATAGTCACGACCATATCCTTGGTCCTGATAAGAAAAAGGTGCTTGTCTTTACAGGAAGAGAAGCTATTTATCGCCGCTCTACAAAAGCCAATGTTTATCTCTTTGATGCAAATACAGGACGTACTGTCCGGATAGATTCAGGAAAATTAATGCACACTACCTTTTCTCCAGACGGTTCCAAACTAGCCTATGTAAAAAACAACAATCTTTATCTCTATGACATCTCTTCCAATACTTCTAAACCGATAACAACAGACGGAAAATGGAATTCTATCATCAATGGTAATTGTGATTGGGTGTATGAAGAAGAGTTTGAATTTACCAGAGCCTATGACTGGAGCCCGAAGGGTAATTATATCGCGTATTATCGTTTTGATGAAACCAATGTAAAGGAATACAGTATTACGTTTTATGACGACAGCTACAATAGGGAATATCGTTATAAGTATCCAAAGGCTGGAGAAGAAAATTCAAAGGTGGAGATACATATCTATAATGTAAATGCCGCCAATGATGTAAAAGCCGAATATGAGCAGGGAGATATCTATATTCCCCGGATAAAGTGGACCATGGATGATGACCAGCTGGTTGTTTTCTGGCTGAATCGCAGGCAGGATGATCTCAAATTGCTTTTAACGAAGGCCGAAACCGGAAGTTCCAGCCTGCTTTATGAAGAAAAGAATAAATACTTCGTAGAGATAGATGATAACTGGCGGTTCATGAAAGACGGGAAGCATTTTCTTTTTACCAGCGAGATGAATGGCTACCGCCATTTGTACCTGTACAGTATGGATGGAAAGACAAAAACACAACTCACCCAGGGCAATTTTGAGATCACAGAGGTTAACGGAATAGATGAGTCAAATAAACGCATTTTCTATACAGCTGCATGGCCCAGACCCATGGACCGGAATTTATTTGTTGCAGAATATGGGGGTAAAAAACCGAAGACCACTGCCCTTACAGAAGGAAAGGCATGGCATAAAATTGAATTTAATACTGCCAATACCCGTTTTTATGATGCTCAGTCAGATCTAAACTCTCCTCCTGTAATAACATTAAAAGAGATTATTGCAGACAAAAAGAAAAATCTTTCTGCAAGGCTCGTCCAGCTTGTTACAGACAATTCCAGACTAAAAGAAAAACTTGCTGAGTACGAAATTGGAAAGGCAGAATTCCTTCACATTCCCAATAATAAAGGAGATACTTTAAATGCATTTATGATCAGGCCACCCCAGTTTGATCCATCTAAAAAGTATCCTGTGCTTTTCTGCAATTATGGAGGTCCCGGTTCACAGGAAGTTGCCAACAAGCTTCCAAAATATTATTATTGGTACCAGTACCTGGCCGAAAAAGGATTTATCATTATGAGTGTGGATAATACAGGTACAGGATACCGTGGAGAAGAATTTAAAAAGAAGACTTATCTCCAATTGGGAAAATATGAAATAGAAGACCAGATAGCGGCAGCCAGGTATATCGGCAACTTTCCTTTTGTAGATAAGAACAAGATCGGTCATTGGGGCTGGAGCTATGGAGGTTTTATGAGTTCGCTGGCAATAACCAAAGGAGCAGATGTTTTTAGCGCCGCAATTGCAGTAGCACCTGTTACCAATTGGAGGAACTATGATAATATCTATACCGAGAGATATATGCGCAAACCACAGGAAAATGCAAATGGCTATGACGATAACTCTCCCATCAATTTTACCCGTCTAATTAAAGGCAAATACCTGATCATTCACGGAACCGGAGATGATAATGTGCTATTTCAAAATAGCATTCAGATGGTCAAATCCCTGGTAAAAAACAATATTGATTTTGAAAGCTTCTATTATCCAGACAAGAACCATAGCATTTCAGGTAACCTGGATAATACAACTATTCATATCTGGTCAAAAATGGCCAATTGGGTATTGAGAAATCTGGGGAATGAAAATACAGTATGGCCTGCCGGGGAAAGAAAAGCATTCTAGTAAAAAGCTGACAGGCAATGGTTAATTAGTGAGAATTTTAGGGATATCCCTAAAAAAAGAACCTCCCGATAAATCGGGAGGGCCCTAATCAAAAACCATTAACCATTAAACCTTATCCTATGAAAATTCACCACCAATATCGTTAATAATGATTTAATACAAAAACTTTTTTTAGTTTTTTTTTAGAAAGACGTGTCATATAGACAATTTTATTGATCTTACTCAATGTCGAAACACTAATTCCGTTTTCACCCGGAAAAACGGCTATCGGAAACGTTTGCATAAAAACTTTTTATGTTCAAACGCTTTGCGGAATTTTGCACCCGGGTATTTTAATTATGAAGAAGATAGTTGTTGCAATAACAGGAGCCAGCGGTGCAATTTATGCGAAGAATCTGTTGGAAAAGCTGTCTCTATTGGAGAAACAATGGAATGAGCTGTCCGTTGTAATGACTGACAACTCAAAACAGGTCTGGGAAACTGAATTGGGAAATGACCAATACAAGTCGTTACCTTTTAAATTTTATTCTACCCGGGATTTTTTAGCCCCTTTTGCCTCCGGATCGGGACAATACAACACAATGATCATCATACCGTGCTCTATGGGCACGCTAGGCCGCATTGCTGGCGGGTTTTCGAACGATCTTATCACCAGGGCGGCCGATGTAATGCTCAAAGAAAGAAGAAGACTGATCTGCGTGATAAGGGATACACCCTACAACCTTATCCATATCCGAAATATGGAAACAGTTACACTGGCAGGCGGGATTATCTGCCCCGCCAGCCCCTCCTTCTATAGCCAGCCAAAATCAATGGAGGAGATTGCCGCCACGGTAACTGACCGGGTTCTTGACCTCGCCGGACTGGACATAAAAACTTTCCGCTGGGGTGGGAAATAGGCCGTTGTCCTTTACTACAGAATCCCGCATTTTTCGGCAATACCCTGCATATTCAGGCTTTTTAGTCCTGGGCCATACCAGAAATACATTCCTGCTAAACAAGTAGCTGACACTGAGCATTTACTTACACTCATTAGTATTTAGTAAATTCTGCAGGAATGGGAAAAATCCCCCCAGAAACCAGCAAATTAATTCTCTGGAAACTGAATTTGTGCAAGCATATATTGCTATATAAGTCAATCCCTTAAACAGATTTCCCAGGTATTATATTCCTTTTTGATGGTATAATTTCTGTTCCCCTATTCAAAAACAATCATGGAAAACAAACAACACCTTACAGGAAACAAGGCCATTGATAAAATAAAAGAGTTAGCAGAAGATAAGATATGCATGTTCTGCACTTATGAGAGTAACAAGATTGTGTCAAGACC
The DNA here is from genome assembly GCA_946479535.1 of uncultured Bacteroidota bacterium. The sequence continues at coordinate 506 of CAMLGP010000189.1, read as the reverse complement.
TATGAGCACTCAGCGAATTGATGATGATGGATCAATCTGGTTCCTCAGCCGGAAAGACAGCAATAAGAATATGCAAATAAAGGATGATCATGAGATCTATCTAATGTATCTCGATACGGGGAAACAACATTATCTATCACTGAATGGTACAGCCCGGATCCTTTATGATCGCAACCTGATAGAAGATCTATGGACGCCTATTGCAAAGGCCTGGTTTACGGAAGGGAAGGACGATCCTGAAATTACTGTTATTAAAGTTAGTCCTGATGAAGGCCATTACTGGGATACCCGCAATGGAAAGCTGGTATCCATGATAAAAATTGCAGCTGCAGCGATCATGGGAAATGAAATGGACGGAGGCGTGGATGGAAATATCAGGATTTAGTTCTCGATTATTACAAAATTAATGTTCCAGGAGAGCGGGTGCTGATGATACAAATTCGGTATCTTCCTCACCCACTAGATGAACAAGCAACAATCTGAAATCCGCGAACAGCAAAAAGCTT
>CAMLGP010000188.1 GCA_946479535.1 uncultured Bacteroidota bacterium | reverse complement strand
TGTCGGAGGAATCCGCGCCGTCCGATCCGGCAGTGCGGCGCCAATGGCAGCGCTCATACCCTGTCCCAGGGAACCACTGGCAATGCGCACACCTGGCAAATGCTCATGAGTGGCGGGATGGCCCTGCAGGCGGGAATTGATCCTGCGGAAGGTAGCCAGCTCTTTCACATCAAAGTATCCGGAGCGGGCCAAAGTTGAATAAAATACAGGGGAAATATGGCCATTTGACAGGAAGAACAGGTCCTCACCGGGGGCGTCCATATTGAATTTGGGATCGTGCTTCATTGCCTTGAAATATAGGGCAGTTAAGAATTCTGTACACCCGAGGGATCCACCTGGATGACCACTTTTGCAGCCATGGACCATACGAAGGATATCCCTTCTAATTTGTGATGCAATTGCCTTTAAATCAGCCATAAAAATTTAGGAATTTTTTTTAAACTTTTTGTATCTTGGGGCCCCAAACCGAACATAGGGCCCGGCAAAATTGCAGACTTTTTTGCAAAAAAGATCCAACCAGTGATTATAAATCTAGTGACCATGTCAGATTTGTGGATATAGGTTAGAATTTGCTATCCATGAACATTAATTAATTAATACCCAATGTAAAATAAGAGGTTAGGACTTATTTTTGTACCGTAAATCCCTGATTGATGCTTGATGTACTGTTAACAGCCTCGGTTTCCTTTATTATCTCCTTTCTAGCAATACCGGTGGTTCTGCAGATTGCAGAACAAAAAAAATTATATGACGTTCCTGACGAAAGAAAAGTACACACACATGCGGTTGCATCTTTGGGTGGAGTAGGGATCTTCGGTGGTTTTTTGCTTGCCTCCCTTTTATCAATCCAGGGCCAGACCAATTTCGAATTCCAATATTATTTCGCTGCAGCACTGGTTATCTTTTTTCTGGGATTAAAAGATGATCTGGTAGTTCTTTCTGCAAGCAAGAAATTCATCGGTCAGATGGTGGCAGCTTCCATCCTTATTCATTTGGGCCAGCTTCGTCTGGATAGCATGTATGGTTTATTTGGTATTGAAAAACTGGATGAAGGATTTTCACTTGCATTAACCTATCTCACTATAATCGTGGTCATCAATTCGTTTAACCTGATTGATGGCATTGATGGATTGGCGGCCAGCCTCGGTGTGCTGACAATGGTGATATTTGGCACTTACTTTTTAGTTAATGGGGAGCAATTCCTGGCTTACGCACTTATCGCCTATGCGCTTGCAGGTAGCCTGGTTGCATTCCTCATATTCAATCATCATCCCGCCAAAATATTCATGGGTGATTCCGGATCATTGATGGTGGGATTGATCAGCGCCATTCTTGTTATCAAGTTCATCAACGTGGCGCACAATCCCGATGTGAAATTGCATTTCACTTCATCTGTGGCCATCGGATTCTCCATACTGGTTGTTCCCCTGCTGGATACCTTAAGGGTATTTTCCATCCGGATCTTTAATGGAAAGTCTCCCTTTACCCCAGACAGAAATCACATTCATCACCTTTTGCTCAATTGGGGACTTGGTCATACTGCCGTTACATTAGTTTGTGTAACCATCAATGCAGGGTTCATTGCCCTGGCTTATACTAGTCGCAATCTGGGCTCTACTTATGTACTGTCAATCATTTTGGTACTGGCAATAGCCGGCTTCTGTGTGCTGTATTACGGCAAGCCAAGAAGGGCAATGACCATTACACGCAGGGCAGATGGAGCTACGGAATTCAAGACCACTTCCAAGGTGGTAACCCTTACACAGGAAGCAGCTGCGGCAGATAATTCTTAAGAGCCATTAGTCGTTAGCTATTAGCTATTAGTTTCCATGTTTATTATCGAATGCCATTCCTAATGGCAGGAGTGAGGATCTTTTCAAATGCCTGAAAGCTCAAGGCCAATAGCTACCACCTTAACACTTTTTTCAGTCTGCCCTGCCTATTAAACCTTCCGTTTCATTAGCTTTGCCACGGGAAATCAAACTATATGTCAGAAGATACCACATCAATTATTGAATCCGGTGAAGACCAGATGAAGAAAGCGATCAATCACCTGGAAACAGAACTGGTAAAGATCCGGGCTGGTAAAGCAAATCCGCAGATGATCGATGGAATTGTGGTTGATTATTATGGTTCTCCAATGCCTATCAGCCAGGTAGCCAATATCAGCGTAATGGATGCCCGCACGCTTAGTATTCAACCCTGGGAGAAAAATATGCTTCAACCCATTGAAAGAGCAATCTTAAACGCCAATATAGGCATCACTCCCCAAAATGATGGAGCGCTGATCCGTCTTTTCCTTCCTCCTTTAACGGAAGAAAGAAGAAAAGAACTGGTGAAGAAATGCCAGGTTGAAGGAGAACATTCCAAGGTAGCCATTCGTAATATCCGCCGGGATGCGATTGAAGCAATAAAGAAGCTTCAGAAAAATGGCCTGAGTGAAGATGCTGCCAAGGATGCTGAAGCCGGTATGCAACAGGTGACTGATAAATATATTGCTGCAGTTGATAAACACCTGGGTTCTAAAGAGAAAGAAATAATGTCAGTATAAGGTCTCAGTTCTTCTTATTTGCCAGATAAACTCCGCTTAAGATAATAGCCAGACAGCCGATCTCTTCCCAGGTCACTGTTTCACCCACCTGTATTCCCCATAATAAAGCAACAAACGGAATTGCGTAAGTAACCAGTGAGGTAAATAACGGTCCTGCCCGGTTCACCAGTGCATAGAACAGGACATTGCCGATGGCGCTGCCGCCTAATCCTAACAATAAGGAGGCAACGGTAGACCACATGATCGTTGAATCAGAGAAGTCAAGCTGAAAAAAACCGTTCCACCCCAAAACGAGCCCGGCAGGAATTGCCATTAAGGCAAGTGAGATGGTTGCAATATGGAAGGAAGGCATGCCTTTCAGGTAATGACTGACCATCTGAACGTTGAATCCATAACAAAGTGTAGCCAGGATCACCAGAGAGGAATACCCTAAATTATCCAGGCTGATCTCTTTCTGTGACAGGGTAAGCAATACCAGCCCCACAAACCCGATCAGCACCCCAATGATCTTTCTGGTCTGGATCTTATCCCTGTATACCAGTATGCCCATGGTGACCACCCAAATAGGAGTGAGCGAATTTAGAATTCCTTCCAGTGAGCTATCCAGTTTGGTAATGGCTGCAGTGAATAGAAATGCCGGAATAAAATTTCCAGTGAGTCCGGCAATCACAAGCAGAGGTATTTTTTTACCAGGAACTTTTCTTATGTGAAAGATGGCTATTGGTACAAACACCAGTCCGCCAGAAAATATTCGCACTCCGGCGATCTGTGTGGGAGTAAGGCCCTCGTAACCGATCTTCATCAGAATAAAAGAGCTGCCCCAGATCAAAGAAAGCAATGTAAATAAAGCCCAGCTAATAAAACGACTACTCATAAAAAGGGGCAAAGGTCTGTAAACCCGTTAACCTATAAGTAATTTTTTTAAGAACAGAAACTTAGTAAACTTGTGGACAAGTGGAGTGAACAATTAAAAAGTCAAAATTAAAAAGTCAAAAATGGCCAAAATCCAACTCAGTAAAATAGACACCCGTGCTCCAAAGGACATGGATAAGCAGGCCACCAAGGAAAAAACAGCCAGACTGGTCAAAGAACTGGATGATTTGCAAAACCTTTTATTTGCTGAATCAAAGCATTCGCTGCTGATAATAATACAGGGTATGGATGCCAGTGGCAAGGATGGCGTTGTCAGGAATGTATTTAGTAATATGAACCCCATGGGTGTAATGGTCAAATCCTGGAAGGCACCCACAGCAGAAGAGTTATCACATGATTTTTTATGGCGGATTCACCAGCATGCTCCAGGAAAAGGAATGGTGCAAATATTTAACCGCTCACACTATGAAGATATCCTGGTCACTCGCGTTCATAAATGGTGTGATGATGAAACTGCACAAAAACGAATGCAGGCTATCAATAATTTCGAAAAATTGCTTGAAGAACATAATAAAACACATATTCTGAAATTCTACCTGCATATTTCTAAAGAGGAGCAAAAAGAGCGACTGGATGAAAGAACTCATGACCCGTCCAAGATGTGGAAGTATAATGCAAATGATTATGAGGAATCAAAGCTCTGGGATATTTATATGCAGATGTATGAGGATTGCTTTGAGAACTGCCAGCAACCACCCTGGATAATTGTTCCGGCAGACCAAAACTGGTACAAGGAATTCCTGATAGCATCTACAGTGCATAGTTTGTTAACAAATTTAAATATGCAGTTTCCAGGCATAAAAAAATAAATAAAGAATTCTTATCTTCTGTTAATAATTGAATCTCTTTTTTTTACCAAAATCGTTTTATATGGGAATGCTTAAAGAATTTCGGGAATTTGCCATGAAAGGCAATATTGTTGATCTGGCAGTTGCAGTGATCATTGGAGGCGCCTTTGGCAAGATCGTAACAGCACTTACAGATACGATCATAATGCCAATCATAAGCCTTGTGATGGGAAAGGGAGGGGTAGGCGAATTGTCTTTGACGGTAGGCACAACGGTTTTTCCTATTGGCATCTTCCTGCAGGCTGTGATTGATTTTATTTTGGTGGCTTTTGTACTGTTCCTGATTATCAGGACCATGAACAAGATGATGAAGAAAAAAGAGGCTGCCCCACCCCCTCCTGCACCCCCTTCAGAGGAGATTGTGCTGCTTCGTGAGATCAGGGATGCGCTTAAACGATAATCGCCCTTTTCCCTTATTTTTGTGAAGTCCTGTCAATACAGGACTTTATTTTTCCCAGTAAAACAGAGTGAGTAGTGAATAATTCATCGTACCAGATCAAATTGCCCCAGTTTGAAGGCCCCTTTGATCTGCTGTTATTCTTCATTGAGCGGGATGAACTGGATATTTATAATATTCCCATCACCAACATAACCAATGATTTCCTGACCTATATCCACCAGCAGGAATCACTGAATATTGAACTGTCCAGCGAGTTCATTCTTTTCATTTCCACGCTGATGAGGATCAAAGCCAAGATGTTATTGCCCCGCAAGGAAATTGATGCTGAGGGTAATGAAATTGATCCACGCCAGGAACTGGTTAACAAGATCCTTGAGTATAAACGATTCAAGGAAGCCTCTGCCGAGATGGCTGAAATGGAAGCCCTACGCATGCTGATGGTCAAGAGAGGAAATATCAATAGAGAGCTTTCTCATATTGGTGAAGAAGGCGCAGAGGGCACCGAGATACAGAACATTACTTTGTTCAGGCTGATGAAGGCTTTTGAAAAGGTGATGCAGAAGTTGCATGACCGCAACAACAAGCCCATTCACACTGTTGTAAGGTATGAATATACCATGGAAGGCAGCAGGAGCCATATGTTGAGAGAGGCCCAGGAAAACAGAACACTTTCTTTTGAAAAAATATTTGATCAGGCGGAGAACCGCGTTCACGCCATCTTTCTATTCCTTTCCCTGCTGGAACTGGTTCAGGGGAAATTCTTAAAGATCATGATCGGAGAAGGAAAGAATAATTTCATTATAGAATATAATGAGCCGGAAGATCGTCTGGCAGCACTGGAAGAAGAAAATCAACCACAATAACAACATTAAAATTCATCTCATGAAACGTTACGCAACCGCCAATTGGAAAGGCTCAGGTAAAGATGGTAAAGGAACTAATAGCACTCAATCTGGCGTTTTGAAAGATGCACAGTACTCTTATAAGAGCCGTGTTGAAGAAGGAATAGGCACCAACCCGGAAGAACTGGTAGCAGCTGCTCACGCAGGCTGCTTCTCCATGAAACTGAGCTTTGTATTAGGCGCAGCGGGATTTACACCGGATAATATCGATACCAAATGCACGATTACACTGGATAACGGCGCCATTACTGAAAGCAGACTGGAAGTAAAAGCAACAGTGCCCGGCATTGATGCCGCCAAATTTGCTGAGTGCGCTGCCGATGCAAAGGCTAACTGCCCTATCAGCAAATTGCTGAATACGAAGATTGAAATGGAAGCCAGTCTGGCTTGATAAATATTTTTTTGGCCACAGAGAGCCACAGAGGAAATAGAGTTCCACGGGGCAATTTCTCTGTGGCTCTTTTTTTCCTCTGTGGCTCTCTGTGGCCTTCGTATTAGTCTACTCCAAACGCATAGAACGTAGATGATTGATCCATGCCCGTAGGACGGTCCGCAATTGCAAAGGCATATTCTCCA
>CAMLGP010000187.1 GCA_946479535.1 uncultured Bacteroidota bacterium | reverse complement strand
TGGCCAAGACCATTACGGTTTCAGTTGAAAGAAAAGTAAAGCACCCGATCTATGGTAAGTTCGTAAAGAAAACGAGCAAGTTCCATGCACACGATGACAAGAATGAATGCAGCATCGGTGATATAGTGAGGATAAGTGAAACCCGTCCGCTCAGCAAATCAAAACGCTGGAGACTGGTGGAAGTGGTAGAAAAAGTGAAGTAAGCAGGCTTATGGCTAAAGGCATGCTGCTAATAGTCGAGCATCTTTATATATCGAACAATAGATAGTTCAATTAAAAAGCTAAAAAAATGATTCAGCAAGAAAGCCGGTTGAACGTAGCAGATAACAGTGGCGCAAAAGAAGTGTTATGTATCCGTGTATTGGGAAACAGTGGCCAGCGTTATGCCAAGATCGGGGATAAGATAGTAGTGACTGTAAAAGATGCATTGCCTGCCGGCGGTATCAAAAAAGGTACAGTAGCAAAAGCGGTTATTGTACGCACTACCAACAAGCTGCGTCGTAAGGACGGATCTTATATCCGCTTTGATGATAATGCAGTAGTGATCCTGAACCAGTCTGACGAACCTCGCGGCACCCGCATCTTTGGACCAGTTGCGCGTGAACTCCGTGATAAAGGATACATGAAAATAGTTTCACTTGCCCCTGAAGTGTTGTAATTGGGAAAAGTGCAATTAGGAAATTTCTCCCGCCTGGGCGGGACTAATTCCAAAATCTCGAAATAATTATCGCAGCAAAGCGAACAATAGTAATAAAAATGAAATCAAGATTCAAACCGAAGTTTAACATCAGGAAAGGCGATAGCGTGGTGGTTATTACCGGTGACGATAAGGACCTGACAAAACCCCGCACGGTGAAAGAAGTTTTGGTAGACAAAGCGAAAGTGATTGTTGAAGGAGTGAATATCGTTACCAAACATTCCAAACCTTCTGCCCAGAATACTAAGGGTGGAATTCTGAAAATTGAAGCGCCGATCCATATCAGCAATGTAATGCTTTGGGATGCTTCACAAAAGGCTGGCGCCCGTATCACTCGCGTGAGAAAAGACGGAAAGACTGAGCGTCAGTTCAAAACAAAATATGAAAAAACGCAGGGAGGTAAGAAATAATGAGCACGAAAACCTATTCACCCAGGCTGGCTGATAAGTACAAGAAAGAAGTTGTACCTGCCCTGGTTAAGAAATTTGCATATTCTTCCATCATGCAGGCTCCCAAACTGGAGAAGATCTGCCTGAACCGTGGTATCAACGGTGCGGTATCTGACAAGAAGCTGGTTGATGTTGCGCTGGATGAGCTGACTACCATCACTGGTCAGAAAGCTGTAAGCACCCTATCAAAGAAAGATATCTCCAACTTCAAGTTGAGAAAGCATATGCCCATCGGTGCAAGGGTCACTTTGCGCGGAGAGAAAATGTATGAGTTCCTGGACAGGCTGATTGCTGTGGCGTTGCCTCGTGTGCGCGACTTCAAAGGCGTGAATGAGAAATCGTTCGATGGTCGGGGTAACTATACAATGGGTGTTACCGAGCAGATCATCTTCCCGGAAGTGGACATTGATAAAGTGAACAGGATCACTGGTCTTGATATCACATTCGTAACCACTGCCAACACAGATGAAGAAGCATACGAATTGCTGAAAGAGCTGGGTATGCCTTTTAGAAACATTAAAAAGTAATCCCGATATCCCGATAGCTATCGGGAAAGGGAGAAAATAAAAAGTAAAATTTAATATGGCAAAAACATCAGTAAAAGCCAGGCAGCGTAAGAGGGAGAAAATGGTTGCCCAGTTTGCTGCCAAAAGAGAAGAGCTGAAAAAAGCAGGTGATTTCAAAGCACTGGATGAATTACCAAAGAATTCTTCCAAAGTACGTCTGAAGAACCGCTGTCAGCTCACCGGCCGCCCCAGAGGGTATGTTCGTTACTTCGGTATTTCCCGTGTAGCGTTACGTGATATGGCGCTGAATGGCAAGATACCAGGATTGAAGAAAGCGAGCTGGTAAACCAGGCTAGTAGGGTATGGCAAGTAGCCAGTGGGAATTAAAACCACTAACCATACTCAGATAACAATTAGTATAAACTGAATTAATAGATATAAAATGGTAACAGATCCTATAGCAGATTTCCTTACAAGAATCCGTAATGCGCAAATGGCTGGCCATCGCGTTGTGGACATCCCTGCTTCCAATCTGAAGAAGCGTATGACTGAGATCTTGTATGCACAGGGCTATATTCTGAAATACAAGTTTGAGGATGATAACAAGCAAGGCGTGATCAAGATCGCGTTGAAGTATGACCCAACTACCAAGACTCCGGCAATCCAGAGCATGGAAAGAGTTAGTCGTCCTGGTCTTCGCCAATATTCAAAACCTGCTGGTTTTCGTCGCGTGAAGAACGGTCTGGGTGTAGCTATCCTGTCTACCTCCAAAGGAGTAATGACTGATAAGGAAGCGAAGGCTCAGAATGTAGGTGGTGAAGTTCTTTGTTACGTATATTAAGTCCTGGTAGCTATCGGGATTACTGATACATTAATCCGAGCCGCGGCGGATGACCGGTCAGTAAGTAATTTATAATATTTAATCGCGGAGAAAAAACAAGATTTTATGTCTCGTATAGGTAGAAAAGCAATCCCGGTTCCTGAAGGCGTAACTGTAACAGTTGGCAACGACAATACCGTTACTGTGAAGGGAAAGAAAGGAGAACTGAAGCAGGCAATTGACCGTGATATCAAAGTAGAAGTGAAAGATGGCCAGGTCAACTTTGCAAGGCCTACTGATCAGATCCGTCACCGCGCCATGCATGGTCTATACCGTTCAATTGTTGCCAACCTGGTGAAAGGGGTAACTGATGGTTATACACGCAAACTGGAACTGATTGGTGTGGGTTTTAAAGCCAGCAATCAGGGCAATGTACTTGATCTTACGCTGGGTTATTCTCACAATATCATTTTTGAAATTCCCAAAGAACTGAAAGTGGCAACTGCACAGGAGAAAGGGCAGAACCCGATCATTACGCTGGAAGGTATTGACAAGCAGTTGATCGGCCAGGTAGCTGCCAAATTACGCAGCCTGCGTAAACCTGAACCTTACAAAGGAAAAGGGGTGAGATATGTTGGTGAAGTGGTAAGGAAGAAAGCAGGTAAAGCCGCTGGTAAGTAAACATAATTAAGTAGAACAACTCCAGTTTGCGAAGCAAATCTGGGCAAATTATAAAGAGATGAACGCAAAAGTTAAATCAGCAAGAAGACAAAACATCCGCTACCGGATTCGCAGGAAGATCGGAGAAGGTGTTGCACAAAGGCCCCGCCTGTCTGTATTCAGAAGCAATACTGATATCTATGTGCAACTGATAGATGATGCTAATGGGCAAACGCTTGCAGCTGCTTCCTCAAAGGATAAAGCAATTGTTGCTCAGAAGGGCACCAAATCCGAAAAGAGCAAGCTGGTAGGTGAAACTATTGCCAAAAAAGCAACCGAACTGGGCATCAGGGATGTGATCTTTGATCGTGGCGGTTACCTTTTCCATGGCCGTGTAAAGTCTGTAGCTGATGGCGCACGTGAAGGCGGATTAAAATTCTAAGTATCGAATCTTAAAAAAATATAGATGTCAAAAGTTAATCTTAACAGAGTAAAAGCCGGTGACCTTGAGTTGAAAGACAAGGTTGTTGCCATCAATCGTGTGGTAAAAACAACAAAGGGTGGCCGTGCATTCAGTTTCTCTGCATTGGTGGTTGTTGGCAATGAAAATGGCGTGGTAGGTCATGGCTTGGGTAAGGCCAAAGAAGTTCAGGAAGCCATTACAAAAGGTATCGAAGATGCAAAAAAGAACCTGATCAAGGTTCCGGTGATGCATGGTACCATTCCTCATGACCAATGGGCGAAAGAAGGTGCTGCCAAAGTATTGATCAAACCTGCGGCTCATGGTACAGGTGTGATCGCCGGAGGCTCCATGCGTGCCGTACTGGAAAGCGCTGGTGTTACAGACGTATTGGCTAAATCACTCGGTTCTGCCAATCCTCACAACGTGGTAAAGGCAACTTTTAAGGCACTTGCTTTATTACGTGAGCCTGTGCAGGTAGCCAAGACACGCACCCTCGGATTAAAGAAAGTATTCAACGGATAAGTATAATATATATACGGCTATGCCGTAAAAGATATAATTATGAAAAAGATCAAGATCACATTGGTGAAAAGTCCGATCGACAGACCTGAAAGGCAAAAGCTTACGCTGAGAGCCCTTGGTCTGGGCAAGACTAATTCCACTACCGAGCTGGAAGCCACTCCCCAGATACTGGGTATGGTGAGAAAAGTTGAACACCTGGTAAAGGTGGAAGACGCAAAATAATTATTTATAATGCTATTCGCTGGAGGTCAATGGCCCACAGCAACTAGCCGAACGATAGCGAGGGGTGATTCCCCGTTAAGTTTAAACATCAAACAATGAAACTACACGAATTAAGACCTGCAAAAGGCGCAACGCACAAAGACAAAAGAATTGGCCGTGGTGATGGTTCCGGACATGGAGGTACATCTACAAAAGGTACTAAAGGTGGACAGAGCCGTGCAGGTTATAAGAGTAAAATGGCTCATGAAGGTGGACAGATGCCAATCCAGCGCCGTATCCCCAAACGTGGATTTAATAATCCTGGCAGAGTTGAATATAAAGTATTCAATATCGGTCAGGTAGAACAACTGGCAGACAAATATTCCATCACTGAATTTTCACTTGAAAACCTGTATATCAATGGACTCGTTTCCCAGACCGATAAGGTAAAGATCCTGGGTAACGGAGAATTGAAAAAGAAGTACTCTTTCAAAGTGAACGCGGTAAGTGAAAAGGCGAAATCAGCTATTGAAGCAGCCGGCGGTTCAGTGGAGATAGTAAAGTAAATTTCACTAACTTGCGTGACGCACCCTGTGCGTCTTTTGCTTTTTTGCAGGTAATATGTTTCAGGGCGCTTAAACTTTATAACCCCCGTGAAGAAATTAGTTCAGACTTTAAAGAATATCTGGAGTATCGAAGAGCTGAGAAGCAAGATACTTTTTACACTGCTAATGATCTTGATTTACCGGATTGGTAATCACATTGTATTGCCAGGCATTAATCCGATAATACTTGAACAGAACAAAAGTCAGGGAAATGGGATCCTTGATCTTATCAACACGTTTGCTGGTGGTGGATTTAACATGGCGTCAATTTTCGCTTTAGGTATCATGCCTTATATCTCAGCATCCATCTTCATGCAGCTGATGACGGTGCTGGTTCCCAAATTCCAGAAAATGCAGAAGGAAGGGGATAGTGGTCGTAAAAAGATCAATCAGTTTACACGTTACCTTACAGTAGGTGTTACAATAGTACAGGCATTTGCCTATGTTGGATATCTCCATCAGACATCATCCGCTGCAATCAATCCAAATTTTCAATTCTTTACGCTCTCTACCATTGTTATACTCACTGCAGGAACACTGTTTGTGATGTGGATGGGTGAAAGGATCACAGATAAAGGATTGGGCAACGGTACTTCACTGATCATCATGATCGGTATCCTGGCCCGTTTGCCACAGGCCTTTACGCAGGAACTGGTTGCAAAATCAACACGTACCGGTGATATCCTGGTTTTCATTATCGAGATAGCTATTCTGATCGCAATTATACTTGGATGTGTTCTGTTGATCCAGGGTGTACGGAAAGTGCCGGTTAACTACGCCAAACAGATAGTAGGTAACAGACAGTTTGGGGGTGCACGTCAGTTCCTTCCTTTGAAGGTGAACAGCGCCGGTGTAATGCCAATCATCTTTGCCCAGGCGATCATGTTCCTGCCTACTCTGGCTACAATTGGAAAAAAGACAGAACTTTCTGCATTATTTACCGATCACCGCAACCTTTGGTATATGCTGATCTATTCAGTAGTGGTGATTGGATTTACCTTTCTGTATACAGCCCTGATCTTTAATCCCAAGCAGATTGCGGAGAACCTTAAGCAGAACAATGGCTTTATCCCTGGCGTTAAGCCGGGTCAGCCTACCGCAGATTATATTGGTAATGTAATGGATAAGATAACATTCCCCGGAGCCATTTTGCTGGCAATTGTGGGTATCCTTCCGGGTATTGCACAAAGGCTTGGCGTAACTCAGGGCTTCTCAACCTTCTTTGGAGGTAAATCCCTCCTGATCATGGTGGGAGTTATCCTTGACACGCTGCAGCAAATTGAAACGCAACTGCTCATGCGTCAGTA
>CAMLGP010000186.1 GCA_946479535.1 uncultured Bacteroidota bacterium | reverse complement strand
AATGGAGGCATCATATATGATTCACACAATCCTTTTTCTTCCATCAATACCTTTAATGCCCAGAGAGATTCTCCCTGACTCTTTCCTTCCTGATATATTTTACCAAGGGCATTCGATAATTCCTGTTGCTTATTGGCATTCTCGAGATCATTCTGTTCTACGGCCATTAACATCTCTGAATAGATTTCAGGAGCAATATTGGCTGTTGAGGGCACTAAACCATCTGATCCGCCAACCAGCGCTGTAACAGATCGTGCAGCCCAGCCCAGAAAATGACTGAAATCTTTGCGATCCTTCCATAGCGTGATGGATTGATGCAAACGTTCTTCACTCCGTTCTGAATCCTTTATTCCTATAATATCCGGATGATAACTCAACTCATCAATCAATGAAAGAGGAATGCTCATGTGAGTGGTAGCCGGGATATTATAGATCACCAGGGGCGATCTTAGCATCTCCACGAGATCAAGGAAATATTTTTTCATCTGGGATTCTGTCAATGAATAATAGCTGGGCAAATTGGCCACCAGTACATCTGCTCCATGATGCATGCAAAAACGTCCAAATTCTAATGACTCCTCAAAACAGTTACCAGAGATGCCTGCATATAAAATGGTGTCCTGCATCTTTAACTTGCCAGCCCTTCTCATATATTTCTGCTTAAGATCCACGGACAAAGAAGCAAATTCACCTGTAGTTCCCAGAATAAAAGGAGAGATGGAATGCTCATAGAACATTCCGAATATCCGCTCCATTGCACCCTTGTCCAACTTATAACTTTCAGTTAAAGGGGTTACAACTGGCGCAATAATTCCTCTGTATTTCTTTTGATTCATAGTCCTGACCTGTTAAGTATTAACCAATTATTCTCGTACAGTCTACCGGCTCGATCTTCAAATGCTCACACCATCCCAAAAAACTATCATATATTTCATCCAGCACACTCTTTTGCTCCGGAGTCAGCTGCATGATATGTGCCCTGCTGATCATTCTTACCGGCAACCCACGCTTTCCCAGGAAATACTTGGCACTCATGGGATAAGCGATATGAATGAGCGGATCTACCCTTGTCAGCTCTGTCTGTAACCATTCCACTTCGTTCTTTTTAGAAGGATCATTGGCATTATTGCACATCCAGACAAGGATCTCCGGATAGAAATTCCCCGAGATGGATGACATACCCCTGGCGCCCGCCCTTAATGAGAACTCGGCATTAGGCGTATGCGCATCATAAAATTCCAGTTTATCATTTCCTTTTGCAACTTCAAGCTTCGCCTTCACATTTTCCGGAAGAATGGAAGTATCCTTATGATAAACCAGTCTGTCTGCTTCCAGCAATTGTTTAAATACATCCGCACCAAGAATTCGTTTGTAGGGAGCCGGGCACTCATATATTCCCAGCGGGATCGAACCCGTTAATCCAAACAGCTTATCAAAATTCCTCAACAACACTTCATCTGTTTCACCCACTTTTGCGAAGTGTCCGGTGATCAGGATCACAGCATCAATTCCTGTATCATATATCTGTTTCGTGAATTCTGACTTATCTTCCAGCGTTAATCCAAAAGAGCCTGTAGCCACTACTGGCACACGTCCATTTACATATTTTACAATATGCCTGGTAAGTTCCAGGCGCTCATCTTCTGAAATGCTGAACATTTCACTGCTCAGACAATTGGCAAAAAGTCCTTTCACTCCTGCAGCCAGATAGAAATCAACCAGGGTAGATACCACATCCAGATCAACCTTTGCCTTCAGGTTGAACGGAGTGATCATGACCGGCACAAATTTTTTGTCACTACTGTTACTCATATATCTCTTGCTTCTTTGTATTTAATATTTTTATTTCTGATCCTTGTTATCAGGAGTCCTGATAAGAATATGCTTAGAGTACCTAAAACTATGATCATATTCTTATGTAGCGGGCTCCGTAAGAATGCATAACGCGCCGGCAACAGGTCGCCTAATGTCATCCATAAAATGATAACGATACCAATTAGCACTGCAGTAAAAGCTTCAGGGCTACTGGTGCGCTTACTGATCAACCCCAGCAAAAACAATCCTAACATTCCTCCTGCAAATATGCCAGAAAGTTCCCACCATACATCAAGGAGGCTCCTGCTTCCGATCATGGCAAGGCCTGTAAATAAACCAATCAGGCCAAAAACTATCGTAAACAACTTTAGTATAAACAATTGCCTTCTATCGGAAATTGAACGATTAACATACCTCTTATAAATATCCATTGTGAACACTGTGGCCGAAGAATTCATATTGGAACTGATGGTGCTCATTGCAGCAGATAATATGGCTGAAACGATCAACCCAACCAGGCCCGTTGGAATTTTTGTAACCATGAAAAAGGGTAACACCTTATCTCCATAATCTGCAGGTTTTAAGTGTGTAGTAAGATAATTAACCGTCTCGGAAGTTAAACTTTCCTGCTCTGCCACCACCTGCATTTTCACCGGCTCTATCATTGCCGGGTTTACCTGGTAAAAAGCATACAGAGCTGTACCTATAATAAAGAACAATAAAGAAGCGGGAACATACATCCATACGCATAACCACACTGAGCGACTTGCCTGTTTAGAAGATTTGGCCGTATGATAACGCTGGATATAATTCTGGTCCATTCCAAAATTATTCAGGTTAATAAAGAACCCATAGAACAGTATCACCCAGAATGTTGATTCTGTAAGATCAGGAGAAAGGCTACCCAGGCTTATTTTATGATCCCTTGTAGCAATGTCCCAGATGGCAGACATACCTCCGGGCATTTGATTTATAATGATACCCAGTATTAATAATGCTCCCAGCGTTTTAATAATTCCCTGCACCACTTCCGTCCAGATAACCGCTTCCATACCCCCCATTACAGTATATATAATAATACATACGCCCATTACGATCATAATGGATGCCATTGAAAAACCGGTAAGCGCCTGCAGGCTCAGCGCCATCCCAAAAAAGATGGAACCCATCCTGGCAAATTGCGTCAGGAGATCACTGCATAGGTCCTTGCCCAGGGCCCAAATCTTTTTTCCAGGTGGGTATAGGCTGATATCTCTCCTGTGCTTCTATAAAATGGAACAAAATACCGTGATGCTATCCAGGCAGCCAGTGGCATGGATAGACTGAACACGAATGCGTTCCAGTTTCCACCGAATGCTTTTCCTGGAACTCCCAGAAAAGTATTGCTACTTAAAAAGGTAGCATAAATGGATAATCCAATTGCCCAGCCCGGTATCTTGCCTGAAGCACTTGCACCGAGGTAAATGAAGATGATGACAATATCTACTACGGGCAGATTATTCATTACTATTAATCATCTGAGGGTTTTAATGTCCTTGCGGTGATGCCAGGCCATTGCTCGTTCACAATCGGATCTCCTTTTAACTGTGAAGGATCAAGAACTACATGCTTTATTCTTTCCCTTCTCCAGGTATAAACAATATGCACCATTCCATCCTTAGTTTGAATTACAGAAGGATAAGAATACTGACTGATGGGTGAATCTTCCAGTATCACAACCGCATCCCAGTTCTTTCCATCTTTTGAAACAGCCACATTCAATGGTGTGCGGGCACCCTTTCCATTGGGAAGGGATGCATCTGGTTTAACATGATTATAAACCAATAGCTGTCTTCCATCCTTCAAGGTCACCGCATCAGTCCCTGAATTATTATTGGGTAAGGAAGAGGCCGTCATGGTACTCCAGGTCTTTCCCCTGTCACTGCTCCATGATTCATTGATGGTCCTGTTCTTGCTCCTGCATAGTATTTGCATGCGACCATCTGAATAGGTCAATATACTGGGTTGAATGGCGCTAACTGTCTTTCCATCATTCAGAGAATCTGTTTTTGTCCATGTATGGCCATTATCCTTAGTCAATTCAAAATGCACCTTCCAGCCGGTACGCTCTGTACTGCTGGGACACCACAAAGTACCATCGATCAGTACAGGCTTGTTTTTAATTGGCCCCAGAAAGCCGTCTGGTAATGCTTCCCGTTTACTCCAGGTTTTGCCGTTATCCGTTGAACGCGTCATCCATCCTGTCCATCCTGCCACATTGGGTCCGATCTTGAAGAACAGTAATAACTCTCCGCCCGGCACCTGGTACAGCACAGGATTATAACAGGCATACCGAACACTATCATTCATCACTCCATCCGCAACTTTTAAAGGTTCTGTCCATTTATCAGTCACAAGGCGACTGGTCCAGATACACACATCCTTATTTCCTTCTTTTGTTCCACCAAACCATGCTGCTATTAATCCTTCCGGCGTTTCAGCAATTGTGGAAGCATGACTCTCAGGGAAAGAGGCTCTTTCAAAAATGAATTCATCTTTTACGATCCCTTTCCGGAACCGGTCATTTACCTTAAAATGATAATCACCTGAAGGAATCTCAAAACGGAAATAGAGGCCGTCCATTCCTGTATAATTTATCGCATCGTTATTCTTTACCGGCATATCTCTTTCAGTAATCTCATCCAGGTTCTTTGCCGGTATATAAATGACTGCTGAAGTATTTGCCGGAATACTGATCCGCCATTCAAAGGACGGACCATCAAGTTTTTTATCCCATTCACTACTGATCAACCCATAAGGTGAATGGTAAGAGGCTGTTGTCCATTGTAAACCATCAATGATCTCCGGCCTCATGATGATCTTTTTAAATCCAGGTTCAGACCTGTCTGCTTTAATACCTGCAACATTCTCATTCAGCCAGATCAGGAGATCACCCAGCAGCATTACATGATTCTGGGAATTCATTTGTGGATTGGCAGTATTGCCATTCCAGAGTTCCCAGATGGTTGTGGCGCCATTATTTGCCATATAACCCCAGCTTGGATAAGATTTATTGGAAGCCAGTGTGTAGGCAATATCCGGATGCTGATATTCAGAAAGACCACGCATCAACCATTGCGTACCGATCACACCGGTACTTATGTGCATATGATCTGTGATCTTGATCCGGTTATATAAATTATTAAATACTGCGTCTTTGAGGCTATCTGCCGTTATTCCAAAATAAAGCGGAAGGAGATTGGCTGTTACTGTATTATTATCATAAAGCTTTTTCTGTGCGTTATAGAATTTCTGATTAAAGGCCTGTTTCACTTTTGCTTCCTGTTCTTCATAATCTTTAATATCTCCCGGTTTTCCTGCCAGTATTGCAAAACGTTTCATATACTGCAATAACCAGTAATAATAAGCAGTTGATATCAGCTCACCTTTAGTGGTGCGCAGACTGTCTGTTGAACGTATCAGTTCCAGTGATTCCGGAGGCACACACCAATCACCATATTTATCTTTAGTCAGGATATTATTCTTCATGTACTTCTTCCGCATATACTCTATCCACTTCTTCATGGAAGGATAGTGAGCAATGATCGGCTGTTTATCTCCATATTGCTGGTATAACATATCAGCGATCAGGATATAAGTTCCCGGCCAGGTCATATTATCACTATAATAATTCCAGAACGCTGGTGCTACATCGGGAATGGCTCCTTCTGCTGTCTGAGATTGTTCAATATCCTTCAACCATTTTGCATATAAGTTTCCATTGTTAAACAGGAAGGCTTCACCACCAGCGCCTGTTGAGCGATCTCCCAGCCAGGGCTGTCGCTCATTACGCTGAGGACAATCAATGGGCATTCCTTTATAATTGGAAGCAATACCCCACCAGGCATTCCGGTATATTTTATTAATGGTATTATCAGAGCAGGCAAAGTGGCCGATTGTTTCCATATCATCATATACAAAATGACCTTCAAAATCCTGTAATTGTGGAGTGCCTGGATAGCCGGTGATCTCCACAAAACGAAACCCGTGCGTTACAAAGGTTGGCTGCCAGCTTTCCCTTCCACTTCCTTTTAATGTATAGATATCCGTAACTCTTGCGTCACGTAGATTGGCTACATATAATTGTCCATCAGGCTGCAGGCTTTCGGCAAATCGCAATTTTACTTTGTCTCCTTTCTTCCCTTCCACATTCATTTTCACCCAGCCGGAGAAATTTTGTCCAAGGTCAAGGATATATTTTCCTTTCTCTATTTCTTTTAATGAAACTGGCTTAATGGTATCCATGATCTTCATTGGCGGGATCATCTGCGCAGCCAGGGTACCAGTGGGAGCTTTCACCAGTTGTGGACGTATCCATTTACTGTCATCATATTTAGCAGTTGTCCAGTTACCCAGTTCCTTTGTTGCATCATACTCCTCGCCGTCATATTCA
>CAMLGP010000185.1 GCA_946479535.1 uncultured Bacteroidota bacterium | reverse complement strand
TAAATAATCATCTGCGAAATCTTCAAACATATACGCAGAATATCCTTCCTTCTGGCCTAGTTTTCCATCAAAAAAATTCCATGTGAAATAAGAATCTTCAGCATCGGGTTCCAACGTTTCAATGAGAAACCGGTTGGCTGTCTGGTTCATTGGAATATACCAGTCACCCTTACGGAAGCTGATCCTTTCAACAGTTGTTTCTTTCTTTACTTCATTGTTCAGATGATGGCTTTCATAAGTTCTTGGAAGGGGTTTATAGTCAGTTATATTATAAACTTCCAATTCAATAGTGGTGTCTTTCTTTAGTGCCTGAATTGATACCTTATTCAATTTCAGGAGATCTATTACTTTCCACCAGCCTTGCGGAATGATATAGGCTAAAGGTTTTTTGACTGTTCGATCGGGTGTGTATTCATTATATATTTTTACTTTCTTCTCATAAGGTTTATTCCTGTCGTAATACAAACGCGGTTGACCAGACACCTCACTGTTCTTATGTCCGGCTTCAAATCCTTTGAATAGATATTCCTGGAATCGGGAATGATCATTAGTCCAGCTTATTGGGAATTCCCGCTGAGCGTTGGCAGCTTTTTTTGCCTCCGCACGATAAGTCCTGATGGTTTTGCTATTTGCTGCAGTGAACGTAATGAAGCTTTGCATCAGTGAATAGGTTGCTTCTACCCGTTGTCTGTATGTTTTCAGCATATGGGTTTCCGGCACAAATGAGAAAGTTTGCCAAAGCGTTCCATATCCGCTTCCATAGCGCGGACTATCCCAGAATTCCTGCCAGCCGTTTTCAGGAGTTTCACCAAAGTGGTTGACATAAGGAATCAGGTCATAGCCCTTCTCCTTCATCAATGCATAAATACCCGGCTCAAATTTTTTGTTCATAAACTTTCCCATTTCACCGCCAAGTTTATTATGCTGGGAAGTAAGGAGAGTTATGATATGCTGGTAATCGGCTCCATTGCTAACATGGTTATCTACAAATACATCCGGATCAAGTAAATGAAAGATCTCAGTAAAGGCACGGGCATCTTTTGAATCACATTTGATGAAGTCCCTGTTTAGATCAAGATTTTGGGAATTACCTCGAAAGCCAAATTCTTCCGGACCGTTCTGGTCAACCCGATAATAGGCACTACGATCAAGACATCCTCCGATATTATAAACCGGGATGATAGCCAGGAGGATGTTTTGTGGAAGGGTAATGTGGTTTTTTACAATATCCTTTGCCAGCAACATGCTTGCATCTATACCATCCGGTTCGCCGGGATGGATACCATTATTTACTAATATAAGGCTTTGAGAAGGCTTGTGAATACCGGTCAGCGTTCCAGGTGCATCCTTTCCTGAAATGATGACAAGGTGTAAGGGAAAACCGGCATCGCTCATGCCCATCGTAAACATTTTTACCTTGCCTGAAGCGGCATCCAGTTGTTTCCACCAGCTTATAATCTCCTGATAGGTGGGGGTTTGAGTTCCGTTGGAGCGCTCAAATTGAGTCAGGGGCTGGCTGAAGGATAGCAAAGTGGCCAGGAGTCCGGTCAGGAGGCAAAAAGCTTTCATTTATTGGTTTTAATGCTTAAAAATACGGCATCGGGCTAATGGAAGAGGGGATTGCGAACTAGAGCTTTTCCGAGGGGAATAAAAATATTTATGCAATCGGTTGCAATTTTTAATTCAAATCCCCTAATTTTAAGGTCAATTAAGTGCTGTAACCGATTGCATAATTCAAGTGATAATATCAGCCTATTCGGATAATATTATCCCACTTTAAATTAATCCAGCCATGTACGAACGAAAAATGCCATTAAAGAAAAGAAGTGGAATTGATGTTACCTTCTACGTTATCGGGGGTAAATGGAAACGGGATATCATTTCCTGTCTCCATAAAGGCATCAAAAGACCCAGTGAATTACAAAAGCACCTTGCCCAGGTGAGTGCCAGTGCCAGAGTATTGCGCCAGCAATTAAAAGAACTGGAAACATTCGGGATCATCTATAAAAAAGTGTACCCCGTTGTACCGCTTAAAGTAGAGTATTTCCTTACGGATATAGGTCTGCAATTGATCCCGCTATTTTCAGAAATGGAAGATTGGGGAACAAAATATGAGGGCACAAATAAAGTGCTTGAGAATGGGCATGTTATTTTCTCGCCTTCCCCAGTGGTTGTCAATAGCCAAAATTAAAACGGCACCCTGATGGATGCCGTTCTTATAAAAAGGTAATTAGCTTTTTTAGGAATACTATTTCGCAATGCTGTTTACTTTGCGAGCCAGTTTGCTTTTGAGATTGGCCGCTTTATTCTTGTGGATGATGCCTCTTTTAGCCAGTTTATCGATCATGGCAGCTGTGGTTGGGAACTGGTCAGCAGCCTCTTTCTTTGTTTTTGATGCTTTCAGGTCACGGATGGCATTACGGGTTGTTTTGCCGTAATATTTGTTCCTTTCCCTGCGAGCTGCAGCCTGGCGAACATCTTTTTTGGTAGCGCTGTGATTAGCCATTCTTCTTCAGATTTTAGTCCCTTTTCCTCCCAATAATTATCGGGATTTTCGGAAGGGACGGCAAAGGTAAGACCGGCAAGGGGAATTGCCAAATTTTGATCAATGTAAATACCTCCTTCCTTTTGATCCATACTGTAGGCCAAAATTCGTCATTTTGGCACAAATTGAGGCTCTTTCCTGTTAGATCGGCCTCTGATTTTCAGACTTTTTAGGCGATATTTGTGTCCCTGAAATTGCAATCCAAAATTTCCTCTTTCATGAAGGACTTTTCGTATATCACCAGTTCACACCCAGAGTTTATTGAGAATCTGTACCGGGAATTCCAAAAAGACCCAAATAGTGTAGATCCTGAGTTAAAGAAATTCTTTGAGGGCTTTGATTTCGCTATTGGTAATGGTAAATCATATACTAATGGCTCTACTGTAACATCAGCTCCTGAAGTGCCGGCAGGCAAATCAACCGATATAAAGCCGATAGATATCGGCTGGAAAAAGGAACTTGGCGCCTATCGCCTGATACTTGGTTATCGCAATAAAGGCCATTTGATTGCAAAGACAAACCCTATCCGTGAAAGAAAAGATCGTGATGCCAATCTCCAGCTTTCTTTTTTTAATCTTACTGATGAGGACCTGAACAAAACCTTCCAGGTTGGTGAGCGCATAGGAATAGGCGCTTCCACTCTTCAAAATATTCTCGGTCATCTTCAAAAAGTATATGCATACCATGTAGGCATTGAATTCAAATATATCAGTGACCAGGAAAAGGTAAACTGGCTCACCAAAGAAATGGAACATAATTTTTCAGATGAGCTTTCCCTTGATAAAAAGAAAAGAATTCTGGAGAAGCTGAATCAGGGTGTTATGTTCGAAAAATTCCTTCAGACCAAATATGTAGGTCAAAAACGATTTTCCCTGGAAGGTGGTGAAACTACAATAGCTGCTTTAGATGCAATTATTAATACTGCTGCCGGCAATGATGTGCAGGAAGTGGTTATTGGTATGGCGCATAGAGGCCGGTTGAATGTACTGGCCAATATCATGGGTAAAACCTATGAGCAGATATTCAGTGAATTTGAAGGAACTGCCAAAGTAGATCAAACCATGGGGAGTGGAGATGTGAAATATCATATGGGATTCGGGAGTGAGATCACTACTCCGGATAACAAGGTGGTACATCTTAAACTCATGCCCAATCCAAGTCACCTTGAAGCTGTTGATCCGGTAGTGGTTGGTTTTGCAAGAGCAAAGGCCGACGTACTATATGCTTCCGAATATGATAAAATACTTCCCATTCTCATACATGGTGATGCTTCTATTGCAGGCCAGGGTATTGTTTATGAAGTGATGCAGATGAGCAAGCTTAGTGGCTATTACACCGGTGGCACTATTCATTTTGTTATCAATAACCAGATTGGTTTTACTACTGATTTTGACGAGGCAAGAAGTTCTGATTACTGCACTTCCCTTGCTGCAGCCATCCAGGCCCCGGTATTCCATGTTAATGGGGATGATCCGGAAGCGGTAGTTAAGGTTGCTGAAATAGCCACACGTTATCGTCAGGAATTTAATTCTGATGTTTTTATAGATATGGTTTGTTACCGGCGTCATGGCCATAATGAAGGCGATGACCCCAAGTTTACACAACCACGCTTGTATGAAATGATTGAAAAGCATGCTAACCCACGGGAAGTTTATGCGAATTACCTGCTGGAGCATGGTGAAGCTGATGCCAAGGAGTTAGCCAAGGAAATGGAGAAGAAATTCTGGGCTGATCTGCAGGAGCGGCTGGATGAAGTAAAGCAAAAGCCTTTGCCTTATCACTATCAGCAGCCAGAAAAATGGTGGCGTAATCTGCGCAAAGCAACAGAAGAAGATTTTGACAGTTCACCTGTTACTGCCATCAGCGAAGAAAACTTCAAAAAGGTATTCGATGCCATGATGCATTGGCCTGAAGAGTTTAAGCCATTAAGAAAAATTGAAAAGATCATCCAGGATAAAGTGAAACTTTATGAAACCGAGGGTAAGCTTGATTGGTCAAGTGGCGAATTGCTGGCTTATGGCAGCATCTTACTGGATGGTCATGATGTTCGAATGAGCGGACAGGATATTCGAAGAGGTACCTTCTCTCACCGGCATTCTGTATTGCGGGATGAGAATGATGATATTGCTTATAACCGCCTGAGCCGGATACCGGGTGCAACAGGCCAATACCGGATATATAATTCTCTTTTGAGTGAATATGGTGTGCTTGGATTTGAATATGGCTATGCATTGGCAAATCCAAATGCGCTGGTAGTGTGGGAAGCCCAGTTTGGCGATTTCTTCAATGTGGCCCAGCCAATGGTTGACCAGTTCATTATTTCAGGAGAGCAGAAATGGAATCGCATGAACGGGATTGTGATGTTACTACCCCATGGCTATGAAGGTCAGGGTCCAGAGCATAGCAGTGCCCGCATTGAAAGATTTCTGCAATCCTGTGCTGAACTGAATATGGTTGCTACCAATGTGACTACGGCAGCCAATTTTTTCCACGCATTGAGAAGACAACTTTCCTGGCCATTCAGGAAACCACTGATCAATTTTTCACCCAAAGCCAATCTCCGTTTACCGGCCAGTTATTCATTGAAGGATGAATTTTTGCAAGGCGGGTTTAAAGAGGTGATCGATGATGTTTTTGCTGATGCAGCCAGTGTGAAGAAAGTACTTTTCTGTAGTGGCAAGATCTATTTTGATCTGGCTGAAAGGCAGGTAAAAGAAAACCGGAAGGATGTTGCACTGGTAAGACTTGAGCAATTATATCCGTTGCCTCTTAAACAGCTGGAAGTATTAAATAGTAAATACAGCAAGGCTACATGGTTCTGGGTACAGGAAGAGCCACTGAATATGGGAGCTGCCTCATTCCTTCAAATGAACCTGAAGACCATCAACTATGGAGTGATCAGCAGGCAACCTTCTGCGGCTACGGCCACAGGTTTTGCAAAAGTGCATAAGCAGGAACAGGAAGAGATCATTGAAACAGCATTCAGCATCTAAATAAGAAGTAAAAAGTCAAAATTAAAAAGTCAAAAATATCTGGTGGAACATCACTTTTTGCTTTTTGAATTTTTACTTTTGACTTTATATAATAATTGGCGAATTTATGATTGATATTAAAGTACCAACGGTAGGGGAATCCATCAGCGAAGTGACATTATTGAAATGGAATAAGAAGGATGGGGATTATGTTGATAGAGATGAAGTGATTGCGGAACTGGAAAGTGAAAAAGCAACTTTTGAAGTCAATGCTGAGCAGGCCGGTGTTTTAAAAACTTCGGCAAAGGAAGGCGATACCCTTAAGATCGGCGATGTACTTGCAAGTATCGATGAAACCGCAGCCAAACCCGCTACATCGGGCACGCCTGCTTCCAATGGTAAGCCTGCAGCAACTGAGCAAAAAGCGGAAGCCAGGCCAAATGAAGAAAAAGTTGAGAAGAAGGCCGAAGCAAAAACAACTGCTCCGGCAACTTCAGTTCCAGGTGATATAAAAGCAACACCTGTTGCATCAGCTATCATAGCAGATAGGAAAGTTGATCCCAAAACCGTTTCTCCTTCCGGTTACCAGGGGAAGATCCTGAAAGAAGATGTATTGGCTGCTTTGGCTAATCCTGGTAAGAAAGCATTCAATGGTTCAGAGCTTTTAAGTCTCAATGTACGGGCTGAAAAAATGAGCAATCTTCGTAAGACAATCAGCCGCCGACTTGTTGAAGCAAAGAATACTACTGCCATGCTCACCACTTTTA
>CAMLGP010000184.1 GCA_946479535.1 uncultured Bacteroidota bacterium | reverse complement strand
TCGTTGAAGACGATGAGACGGGTGAAAAATACCAGGTAATATTCATATTCCTGATAGTCCCGATGCAAAGATTTGATCCTGATTATTTCGACAACGATAAAGCCGAATCAACAAAGCCCTGGTTCATTGAATTGATCAATACGGAAAATACAGATCCTGTTAATTTCCATATCTGGGCAGGAAGTGAGGATTTGACGTTTACTGACCTCGTTGATGAAAACGCAACTGTTACTATTCCCGGTACCTCCAAAGAAATTATCACAGTGGGTGCTCACCATTTTGCTGGCAAAATTGCATCTTTCTCTGGCAAAGGCACAACGGTTGACGGACAAATTAAACCGGAGATAACCGCACCAGGTGTAAATGTAATCGCCCTTGACAATGATCTTCCCGGATGTTGTGCTCGTACCTGGTGTTGCTGCTGCAATATTTATCACACAACAGATAATCCCGGTACAAGTTTAGCCGCTCCAACCGTAAGCGGTGCTATTGCCCTCATACTTGATCTAAAACCAGACCTGACACATAGCCAGATCCGGCAGCTATTATTCGCTAATATCAAAACGGATAGTCATACAGGTACTACATTACCCAATACAACCTGGGGTTTTGGTAAACTGGATGTCAAAAAATTGGTTGATACCGTAAACAACAGCCTGGCTGTACCCAGGGTGCTGAACATGGCAGCTGTAGCAAATCCTTTACTTGAACCCGAAGAAGAAATGGTTGATGAATTCGCATTTTCCCGCGTGAAGGAATTAAGAGAAGAGTTTATGGAGTCTTCCGGTGGGAAATTCTATTATTCACTTGCTACAAAATATGCTGATGAACTTCTCGATCTTATAAACAACAATAAAAAAGTAGCCACTGTCTGGCATCGTAATGACGGACCATTGCTACTTCGATTGTTTGGACGATTAATTCTAAAAACTGAGAAGACACTACCTGCGATAGTAAATGGAAAGACCGTTAAAGATCGATTGCAGAATATTGCCGGTATCTTGAAAAGATTCGCCAGTCCTACGTTAAATGCTGATATCGACATGCAATTGCCCGTATTGATTCAAATGCAGGGAAAATCCGTCCATCAAATCATGGATTACCTTAAATCAGAAACAAGCTGGAAATAAATGCCCGGAAAAAAAGGTACCATAGAAACCATTTTGCTGGAGTTATCCAAGGCCCTGCAACAAATAGCGAATCAGCCTGCCGGTGACTTGTTGCAATCACTGGGAATTAAGCTGCCTTCGTCTATTTCATCAGACAGTCAGTTCACTAATTCTTATAACACATTGTCTGGCGCCATCAGCAATCTTCCTTCTCTATCCCAAAGTTTGCTTGATGCAATAGAAGATGAGGATATTCCCGAGATCATCCTGAAGTCAAAAGATCTGGCGCTTAAGCTTAAGGATATATTCACAGCAATAGATTCCCTGTCCGGAGTAATAACGGCACGCGCTGCTGCACTTCCGGCAGAAGAACGTGATATATTGACTTCATTTGCTTCAGCATTACCCGGCAAGCTGGTTGATCATTGCATTGTTACCTATATTGAACTCAGGTCACAGGTGGCTGCCCAGGTACTGTCTTTTCTCGGTGTGCTGAAATGGAAAATAACAGAGGAGTATGGAACGGTCGGTCTGCAGGTACCTTATACAGAAAAGAAACTGCAGCTTTCCCAGCTCCAGCAGCTCGTTTCCGACCCCATCAACAATTTTAAAACACTCTATGACTGGGGCAATGACAGCTTTGATGCAAAGCTGTTGTTTGAAGTATTAAAGAATGTAATTGAAAGAAGTTCAAAAGGTATTGCCGATATACTTTCTCTTGATCATGAAGAATTACTACTGGAAACCTATATTTTTTCTCTGCAAAGAAACGGGCTAACATTACCACCTTCTTTGAACTTTGAACTGGCTGTTCCTTTCGGAGACCCCTTGAATATTATAGAAAACCCGGAGCTGCCTTTTCCATGGACGCAGCAGGTGACACTGAATGCGCAGGCATCTGCCAATCTGAAAGGATCTATCAAACCGCCTTTCGCTATAAGCTTCGAGATGCCCGCTGAAACCCTCTCAGCTAATCTTTTGGTGGAAACGGCTACCAGCAGGCTGACTGAACCTTTTATTATTATTGGATCCCCAGCCGTCAGTCGTCTTGAAGCAGCGAATTTTAAGATGAGAATAGGCGCATCAGCAAAATCTGATAGTGGCAATAACAGCTTTGACTCGTCGGTAGGTTTTGATCTATCCAGTCTTAAACTCGTTGTTGACCTCGGAGAAAGTGATGGATTTATTCAAAAATCAGTTCCGGTAAAACAACTTGCTTCGGAATTTGATGTATCAGCCGACTGGTCTGTGAAGAATGGACTTAATTTCAGGGGAAGCGGCGGACTGGAACTGGCAATACCTACCCATATTGAATTAGGCCCGGTAAAACTGACACAAGCGTATTTTACTTTATCTACAGCAACCGGCCCTTTTCAATTTGATACAACTGCAGCAGTAAGAATTACACTTGGGCCAATAACCGCGGTTATTGAAAAAATTGGGTTACGATCAACACTGTCTTTTCCGCCCAATAACTCCGGTAACCTGGGACCGTTGCAGTTAGACATTGGCTTTAAAGCTCCCTCCGGTGTTGGACTTGTGGTTGACGCCGGTGGTATTAAAGGCGGTGGTTTTCTTGATCTGGATCCCGAAAAAGGAGAATACTTTGGTGCGCTGGAACTGGAGTTTAAAGATCTGTTTTCCCTGAAAGCATTTGGTATTATCAATACCAAAATGCCTGATGGCAGCAAAGGTTTTTCCTTATTAATAGTCATTACTGCTGAATTCACGCCCATTCAACTGGGATTCGGATTCACACTGAATGGAGTAGGAGGATTGCTGGGCGTGAACAGGACGGTAAAAGTAGATGTGCTGCGCGAAGGGCTGAAGACAAATGCGATAAAGAGTATTCTCTTTCCTGAAAATGTGGTTGCCAATATCAGTCGCATCATTAGTGATGTGAAGCAGGTATTCCCTCCCCAACAGGGATATTTCCTTATAGCACCGATGGCGAAGATTGGTTGGGGTACGCCTACTCTTATCACCATTGAACTGGGATTACTGATTGAGATACCTTCTGCAAGACTGATCATATTGGGCGTATTGAGAGCCTTGCTGCCAGATGAAGATAAACCCCTGCTGAAACTGCAGGTAAATTTCATGGGCGAACTTGATTTTGAGAACAAGACCATTTCATTTGATGCGCTACTCTATGATTCAAGCCTGCTCACGTTTACACTGGAAGGCCAAATGGCGCTTCGTATTGCATGGGGCGAAAACAAGGTGCTTGCGCTAAGTGTGGGAGGTTTTCATCCTGCGTTTAAAGAAATACCGAAAGGCCTTGAGAATATGCGGCGCATAACCATCGGGCTGGTCAATACCTCCGATGTGCGGATCACTATACAAAATTATTTCGCCGTTACTTCCAACACCGTTCAGTTTGGTGCAAAAGCTGAACTCTATGCGGCACATGGAAGCTGGAATGTTTACGGGTTTGTGTATTATGATGTGTTGTTCCAGTTCAAACCATTTATGTTCATCGCAGACTTTGGTGCAAGTGTATCACTTCGCCGGAATGAATCGGTGATCATGGGTATTTCCGTTAACGGAACACTGACCGGCACCTCACCCTGGGATGTGAAAGGTTCGGCCAGCGTATCCTTCTTCTTCTTCTCGGTTTCCGTTCCATTCCATAAGCGATTTGGATTAAGTGCAGTTGCAGCTATAACAGAATTGATCGATCTGCTACAGATGTTAACTGAACTTATTAATGACAATCGTAGTTGGACAGCAACCATTCCGGAAAAGAAAAACCTGCATGTTACCATTAAGGATATACCCGTTAAAGCCAATTTACTGACTGTTCATCCATTTGGCGTACTCACCTTTAGTCAGCGGCTTGTTCCACTGGGCATTGATATTGATAAATTCGGAACCAAAGTACCGAAGGATGTAAAGAATTTCTCCATCACCACCATCAATGAATTAGATCCAGAGATCATAAACGAACAATTTGCTGCGGCCAATTTCCTTAAGATGGAAGATTCCGAAAAACTGTCGCGCCCATCTTTTGAATCAATGAAAAGCGGCTTCAGTGTTAAGGCTTCCGAGTCTCTGCAAGCGCCCCTGGTCATCAATAAGAGTGTTGATTATGAGTTCAGTTATTTGGGAAGAGAGAAGAAGCCGAAGAAAGACAGATACAACTGGATCAAAGATGTATTCATCAGAAATGCCGGAGCCGCAGCGATAGCTGCATCCCCGCTTTCTTATACGTCAAAGCGTGAATCAGCCAATGCCCCGGCGAAAATGGTTGTTGACGAAGAAAAATTTGTAGTAGCGCAAGTGAGTGATATGAAACTGTTTGACAGGAAAGCTGTTGCAGCAAGCTATACAGAGGCCAACCAGTATTATCAAAACTTAATAAAAAGCAATCCTGCGCTGAAAGATCAGCTGCAGGTTTTATCAGTTATTGATATAAATCCAAACTAATCATTATGCCAGATGAACCAGAAATAGAAGTAGCGCGGTACCAGTTTAATTCCTGGGCAAGAAAGGGTATTTCATCGAGGATCGGGGAACCGGATACGCTGGGAGAAAATGTACCATCCGCTGCTGAAAGAGCACAGGTGTCCATACCGGTAGATCTCAATGGCACAGGGCTTTCCAAGGATTTTGAACTGATCGGTCCGGGTGATATCATTGGAATTAACCGGGATATGATCGTACGCACTGATCCTCTGAATTGGATTACGGACACTGAGCCGAATTACCTGGCATTTATTGAATTCTATGATGAGGATTTTGCCTGGCGATATACGCCAGCGAAACCCGTGTTTCCGGCTGTTGACGCATCGGCACCTTACAAACCGAGCAAATTGAGGCCCTGGGTTTTTTTGCTGGTACTGGAAGAGGGTGAATTTGAGAAAACAAAGCGAAGGACACCGCTATCGTCAATAAAATTAAAGGTGGGCGATGTATTTCCTCCAGTCAACGAAACCTGGTTATGGGCACATGTGCATAGCAATGCTAATATTCCCGATTCAGATCTTACGGAAGAGGAAAAGTTTCTCGCTTCTCTCAACCGTACCATTGATGATGATCCGGACCAATTGTATTGCAGGCTGATGAGTCCGCGTAAACTTCTCCCTAACAAAGCTTACGCTGCATTTTTAATTCCTTCCTTTGAAACGGGAAGGCTCGCCGGCCTGGAACAAAAGACAGAGGGCATTCCTTCACAAGAACCTTCCTGGGGAGATAACAATGAAGGACTTGAATTGCCGGTGTATTATGAATGGACATTCCGCACCGGGCTGAATACTGATTTTGAATCACTGGTCACTGCATTGAAGCCGGTGGCAATGGATCCCAAAGTGGGTATACGGGATATGGATTGCAGCGATCCGGGTTTTGTAAGAGCAAACAGTACTCAACAATTTCCGGGAACCAAACCACCAGTGATCGGGCTGGAAGGTGCGTTAAAATCTCCGTTTACTGTATCTACCGTATTTCCCGATGTGGATGATGCCGGTGAATTTCCACAACAACTGAAGGAGCTGTTGAACCTGCCGATAGATATTAAGGGCACCAGTGCCTCCGGTGATCCCGTTATCTCCGTTCCTTTTTATGGAAATAATCATGCAAAGAAATCTATTACTGATACAGTCCGTTTTGATTCTGATAAAACTTCCTGGATACATGACCTGAATAAAGATCCACGTACAAGAGTTGCTGCAGGCCTTGGAACATTGGCCATCCAAAAGAACCAGGAAAAGCTGATGCAAAAAGCATGGCAACAGGTAACAGGTGTAATCAAAGCAAATAAACTGATCACACTCACTCAATTTCATCTGAACATTGCCATCGGTTTTACAAACCAGACGCTCGTGAATCTATCGCCCATTACATTGCTATCGGTAAGCAGACCTATTTTATCCAAAGTAATGGGCAGTCCAACAACGGTGCTTCATCAATTAAAGGAAAGCAGATTGCCGGCAGCAGTATTTTCCGGCGCATTCAGGCGGGTTGCGCGGCCCAGGATGTTGAAAAGGCTCAGTCCTGATAAGCCATTTGATACACCGGCTATGATAAACCAACTCAATGAAGGGAAATTGTCTGCTGCGCCTGCATTGGGTGTGCCGGGAGGAATACCCAATACACAAGGATTTGCCGATATCATTTTGGCCAACCAGCCACCTTCTTCCTTAAACTGGATCCTCAACAACCGGCATCTACTCTTTATTGCATTACTG
>CAMLGP010000183.1 GCA_946479535.1 uncultured Bacteroidota bacterium | reverse complement strand
AAATACTGCATTTGCGGTATGTCACCGTGTAGGGTGTACATCTATTTTTGTTTCTCAAATTTGCCATTTGCTCAACCTCTATTCCCAAATAACAAACCTTCCTGATCATTATCGCCAGCTGAATTGCGGCGACTCACTGATCACCATCTACAATTGTCCACTGGAGGATAAACAGGTTGGCGTTTGGAGTGAGCACAATTACATCGTTTATGTAATGGAAGGGCGGAAGATCTGGCATACCACACATGGTTCTTATGACCTGAAAGAAGGTAGCTGTGTGCTGGTGAAGAAAGGAGCAAACATTGTAGAGCAATTCTTCGATAGCCGGTTTTGCCTGGTATTATTTTTTGTGACAGATGAATTTATCTGCGAAGTGCTGAAGATGAGGGCCACTCCTATTCACAGATCAGGGAAGAATTTTGATCCCATCATTCCCATCGATAATAGCGGAGCCGTGCGTGCCTTTTTCCATTCCATGATGCCGCATTTTGAAGCAGGTCATCATCCTGATCAATCATTGATTGACCTAAAGTTCCGTGAGATCATTCTTACCATCGCTGGTAACCCTGCCAATAAAGAATTGCTTTCCTATTTTTCTACTTTATTGCAGGAGCCCCAAATGGTTTCCCTGGAAAGAGTGATGGAAAATAATTTCTCCTTTAACCTGAAGCTGGAAGAATTTGCCAGACTTAGCTCACGAAGCCTGTCTGCATTTAAGAGGGATTTCCAAAAATTATTCTCAACCTCACCGGGAAAATGGCTGATGGAAAAAAGATTGAAGCATTCGTATTATCTCCTGGATTATTTGGGCAAAACTGTAAGTGAAGCTGCTTTTGAAAGTGGATTTGAGAGCCCTTCACATTTTAGTCGCGCTTTCCGCCAGCGTTTCGGAATCACGCCTGCTTCTCTCAAACAGGGAGCGGCCATGGTGGCATAAGGATCAGGAAACAAATAAATTCCCGGGTGTAGTTTCTTTTTTACCCCTGGTTATGGCAAAAAGTTCATAGAGTGTTTTAATCGCATCCTTTCCGTCTTTGCCCAGATCAAGACTATAATCATTTACATAAAGATCAATATGCTGGCGCATTACTTTTTCTTCCATTGCCTGTGAATGTTCCTTTACATAGTCTGTGATCAGGGGATAATTGGCAAATGAATATTCCAGGCTTTTACGGATCAGTTGATCTACCTGTCTGGCCAACTGGGTATCAAAGCTCCTTTTAATGGCAATTCCTCCTAATGGGATCGGCACTTTCTTTTTCTCTTCCCAGTATTCTCCGAGGTCCATTACTTTTTC
This sequence comes from uncultured Bacteroidota bacterium, assembly GCA_946479535.1. The sequence goes on along the minus strand of CAMLGP010000183.1, from coordinate 5,005 downwards.
CAATCCTTTCTTCTGGTAAGTAAATCTGTTTTCATGAATGATCACACCGAGCTCTGTTTTTCCATAAACCACTGCATCTTCAATGGCAGAAAAGATCATGAATTCTTTATGTAGTGCCTTTGGCCAGGCATAACTGAATAATAAATGTGCAGTAGTATTGATTCCAGGAAGCGCAATGCTTTGATAATTGATGGCATCGGCTCTCTCATTCTTTGCCTGATATCCTTTACGTGCCACCAGCAATGGACCTACACCTTTGCCTAATGCACTTCCTGCATTCAGCAAAGTATATGTATCCATGGATTGAAAGTAGGCAGGAAAACTTAGCTTGGTTATATCCAGTTTGCCTTCAAGTGTCCATTTGTTTAATGTCTCAACATCTTCCATCACGGCTTTCACTTCCAATCCGCCGGTATCAATCTTTTTATTGACCAGCGCATCAAAAATGAAGGTATCATTTGGACAGGGAGAAAAACCTAGCGTAAGCTTCATGAATAATTTATTTTTCTAACATTGTAATGAGGGCATTGTTCAGATTCCCGATCGGTTTCTGAAAATCCCACTTTGATTTATCCCTCTCTCCAATATAATTGGATACTCCTCTCAACTGAAGAAAGGGGATAGCAGATTGGAGACAGACATAATGAAGGGCAGCACCTTCCATTGATTCCACAACAGCCTTATACCGCAACTGATATTCTTTGATCTGCCGGGGATCAGTAGAGATCTGATTGATTGTAACGCCGTTTACAGACTTAAAACCATTTTCTTTAATGAGCTTATCAGCATCTGGATTCACCAGCCAACCCTTCCTATAAGGGAACTGGTTAGACTTTACAAGTTTGAGATCAAAAAGTGTATTAAATTTTTTACCCTCTTTTACTCCTTCATCCGCTATCACTTCCCGCTTCACGGCAACAATTGAGCCCAGTGGCATTTTTTTATTAAAACAACCCGCAATACCCGCCTGAATTACAAGGTCTGGTCTCTTCAGTCCAATTTGCCTGGTAAGGCTATGGGTGGCTGCCATCAAACCTGGTCCGGTTATCAAAACATCCACGGCATATCTTTCAAACCCTTTTTTCCTGAAATGGTCCAAAAAAGGCCTGATCTCCAGCGTGGTGGCAGCTGCCAGTAATACATTCATAGCATTGAATATCTGGCAAATGTAAACAAGTTTAAAAGGTTTTCACGCCAGGGTTCGTGTCTCACAACGCCAGGGTTAGTGTTTCACGAACCATACAGGGACTAATGATTATTGTGGCTCGTGGGCCACGAACCACGGGCACAAACCACGGCCACCAATATGCCCTGAATTGTAACCTTTTGTACCTGTCAGGAATCTAAAAGTTTTAAACTCCTTAAACCCGGGTTGCCATAACTTTGCGCCTCACTATGAGTATTGTGTACCTGACGAGGGCCGAACATTTTAATGCGGCCCATAAGTTATATAACCCGGCATGGAGCCATGAAAAGAATGAAGAGGTTTTTGGCAAATGTGCCAATGAGAACTGGCATGGACATAACTATGAGCTGCTGGTTACTGTAAAAGGTCAACCTGATCCTGATACGGGTTTTGTTTTTGATGTAAAACAACTCAGCGTTATCATCAATGAACATGTAACTGAAAAGCTGGATCATCGAAATCTTAATATGGATGTTGATTTTATGCAGGGAAAGATGTGTAGTACGGAGAACCTGGCCATAGGCATCTGGCAACAGCTAAAACCTAATTTACCCGCAGGCGTTGAATTGCACTGCATCAAGCTCTATGAAACTCCCCGGATATACGTGGAGTATTATGGAGAGTAAAAATTCTATCATGGGCAATAAAGTGGCAGTATTCCGGAGGGAGCATTTCAATGCAGCACATCGCCTGTTCAACCCGGACTGGGATGATGCAAAGAATGAAAAGGTATTTGGCAAATGCGCACTTCCCCATTATCATGGTCATAATTATGAGATGGAAGTAAAGGTCACTGGCAAACCAAATCCTGAAACAGGATATGTGATTGACCTGAAAGAATTATCTGATCTCATTCGCCGTGAAATTCATTCCCGTTTTGATCATAAGAATCTTAACCTGGATACAAAAGAATTCAAAGATCTGAACCCAACTGCGGAAAATATTGTTATTGTTATCTATGACCTTTTGCGTCCACATATCGATAAGAAGATGGACCTGCATATCCGGCTGTATGAAACACCACGCAATTTTGTTGAATACCCGGTTTAGTTTTTAATCATTATATAAATTGTTATGGCCTACAGGAAGACAGAACACTATGATGAAGCTACTACCTCAGGAATGATGAAGAATTACCGCGAGGTGCTTGGACTGATTGGCGAAGATGCTGACCGGGAAGGTTTATTAAAAACACCTGAACGGCTGGCGAAGGCCATGCAGTACATGACCCAGGGCTACCAGCTTAATGCGATGCATATCCTGAACTCAGCCAAATTCCATGAACCAGCCAGTGAAATGATTGTGGTTAAGGATATTGAATTATACAGTATGTGCGAACACCATATGCTTCCCTTCTTTGGAAAAGCCCATATTGCCTATATCCCTAATGGCTGGATCACCGGCCTCAGCAAAATAGCCCGTGTGGTGGATGTTTATGCCCGCCGCCTGCAGGTACAGGAACGGCTTACCGTAGAGATCATGAATGCTATCAGAGATTCCCTGAACCCCCTTGGCGTAGCCGTGGTAATAGAAGCCCAGCATCTGTGTATGATGATGAGGGGCGTTCAAAAACAGAACTCGGTTACTACCACCTCAGCCTTTGACGGGGAGTTTCACAAGATCCCAACCCGGGATGAATTCCTTAAACTGATCTCCTCAGACCTTAGCAAAAGGTAGTTTCACACCAGATAAATCAAGGGGGGGAAACGGGTGGTAAGTAAACGGTTATTATTCTGGTAAATTAAAGGAGAATTTTTTTTCTTTCATTCTTTGTGGCATTTTTGTAGTAACTAGCAACAACATGAAGCATGCCTTTGTCTTTCCCGGCCAGGGATCTCAATACCCCGGAATGGGAAAAGAGCATTATAATAACAGTGCTTTTGCGAAGAAATTATTTGAACAAGCCAATGAAATATTGGGCTTTCGCATCTCTGATACCATGTTTAGCGGCTCGGAAGAAGATCTGAAGCAAACCAATGTTACGCAACCGGCCGTATTCCTTCATTCAATTATTGCATTTCGTACTATTGATGATGCCAAACCGGATATGGTAGCTGGTCATTCTCTTGGAGAATTTTCTGCACTTGTTGCAAATGGTACACTTAGTTTTGAAAGTGCATTGCAACTGGTAGCTGTTCGTGCCAAAGCCATGCAGAGAGCCTGTGAAATGAATCCTTCTACCATGGCTGCAGTACTCGGCCTTGCAGATGAAAAGGCCGAAGCTATTTGTGCAGAAGTATATAGAGAGACCGGTGAGGTTGTAGTTGCAGCCAATTATAACTGTCCCGGCCAGCTCGTGATCAGTGGTACAAAAAAGGGTATCGATATTGCCTGTGAAAAAATGAAGGCTGCAGGCGCCAAGCGTGCACTGGTATTACCTGTTGGCGGCGCCTTTCACTCTCCTCTTATGCAACCCGCAAAAGAGGTATTAAAGGCTGCTATTGAATCAACCGATTTTCATTCTCCTACCTGCCCCATCTATCAAAACGTGGCGGCCAAAGCGGTATTTCATAAAGAAGAGATCAAACAGAATCTCATTGATCAACTCACCGGGCCAGTAAGATGGGCACAAAGCATTCAGGCTATGATCGCCGATGGCGCTTCAAAATTTACCGAGGTTGGCCCAGGCAAAGTTTTACAGGGACTGATTGCAAAGATTGATAAATCAATGGAAGTAGACGGAGTTAGCTGATCCTGACCCCGATAGTAATCGGGGTTTAGTTATTTAATCCCGATGTCTATCGGGACTACACAATTGATCCAGCCACCATCAAATGAAGCATTGTATTTTTTATAGAAATTAATGGCAGGTTCATTCCAGTCAAGTACCTGCCAGGCTACACGATTGAATCCTTTTTCTTTTGCCTCCTGGAATAAACGTTCAAATAATAACTGTCCAATCCCTTTTCCACGCATTGCATTTGTAACAAGAATATCTTCCAGATACATAGCCTGCCCTTTCCAGGTTGAATACCGGATATAATATAATGCAAACCCGTGTATCATTCCATCTGCTTCCGCTACAAATGCCCACCATACCGGGTTTTTGCCAAATCCACTTTCTTCAAAATGTTTAGGTGAAACGGTAACTTCCTTTGGGGCTTTTTCAAAATCTGCCAGTTCCTGCACCAATTCCATCAGCCTGGGACAATCTTCCCTGACTGCGCGGCGAATTTTAATCTCCATAAGTTTTATTGATAATTTTCCTGGATGAAGCTACTAGTATTATCCGGAGTGAAAGCTAATGGCTAATAGCTAACAGCTTTTTTACCCCAACGCCTGATTAATATCCGCAATAATATCCTGAACATTCTCTATTCCCACATTCATCCGGATAAGACCATCTGTAATGCCATATTTTTCTTTCTCCTGTTTTGGTACACTGTAATGCGTCATTGAAGCAGGATGACATAACAATGTATCACAGGTGCCGAGGGAAACAGTTCTCACGCACATCTTCAGATTATTCATGAAATCAATTCCCGCCTGCAGGCCATCTTTCAATTCAAAGCTTAACATAGCACCAGGATGGCGCATTTGCTTGAGCGCTACATAATGATCAGGATGAGCAGGCAATCCTGTATAATTCACTCTGGCTACTGCAGGATGCTGTTCCAGTAAGTGTGCAAGTTCCATGGCATTATGACAGTGGCGCTCCATACGCAATTCCAAAGTCTTCATACCATTGATCAACAGGAATGCATCAAATGGATTGGCATTTCCACCCAGCGTTTTCATGGTCACATACAATTTCTTCTTCATGAACTCAATATCCTTTCCTAATAACACACCGCCTATGGATGTACCATGTCCATTCAG
>CAMLGP010000182.1 GCA_946479535.1 uncultured Bacteroidota bacterium | reverse complement strand
CAAGGGTGCAGCCATGCACTATCGCATTATGACCAATTGAAACATTATTGCCGATGGTTGTCCCGCATTTCTGATAGGTGCAATGGATACATGCGCCATCCTGTACATTCACTTTGTTCCCCATGCGAATAAAATTTACATCGCCCCGTATTACCGTATTAAACCACACGCTGCAATCGTCACCCATCACTACATCGCCCACAACAGTAGCGTTAGGTGCTATGAAATTATTGTTACCAAATTGAGGGTGTTTACCATTTACAGGAAGAATAACAGGCATGGGATTATTGTTTAATTGAATAATGCTGGTAATGCAATTTAGATAATTTCTTTGCCTCCTTGCCCATTCTTTGCGTCCTTTGCCGGAACAATGAATCAACGGGAATTATTTCTGCGACATGTGGCCCAAACCTCGGGTGCTCCCATGGCTTTGGAGATCGTCAAAGCAGAGGGAACGGAATTGGTTGATGCTGCCGGCAAAAAATACCTGGACCTCATAGGCGGCATAAGCGTAGCCAATGTGGGTCATCGCCACCCGGAAGTGGTCAGGGCCATTCGTGAACAGGCAGATTCTTACCTGCACGTAATGGTTTATGGAGAATTCATTGAAAGTCCGGAAGTACAGTTTGCCAAATTTCTTACGGATCATTTACCCAAAACACTGGATTCTGTTTATTTCACCAATTCAGGTACTGAAGCAGTAGAAGGAGCCATGAAACTGGCCAAGCGGGCAACCGGCAGAACGCAGATCATTGCATTTAAGAATTCTTATCATGGCAGCACACAGGGTGCCCTGAGTATTATGGGAAGTGAATACTGGCGCAACGCATTTCGCCCACTATTACCTGACATCCTGCACCTGAATTACAACGATCCAGAATCCCTGCAGTCAATAACTGAACATACTGCCTGTGTGATCGCTGAAACCATCCAGGCTGAAGCCGGTATCATTGCCCCTTCAATTGAATGGATGCATGCATTGCGGAAGAAATGTGATGAGACCGGTACACTATTGGTCCTGGATGAAATTCAAACCGGCTTCGGGCGAACGGGAAAACTCTGGGGATTTGAGAATTTTCATATTGTACCGGATATTATTTTATTGGGTAAGGCATTAGGTGGCGGAATGCCGCTGGGAGCCTTCATCGCGAACCGGCAAATTATGTCAACGCTTTCAGCTGATCCTGTTTTAGGCCACATAACAACCTTTGGTGGTCATCCTGTTTGCTGCGCCGCCGGATTGGCGGCCATGAAGGCATTGATTAATGAAAAAATGATGGAATCAGTTAAAGCAAAGGAGAATTTATTTCGTTCACTACTGGTGCATCCAAAAATAAAAATTCTTCGATCTTTTGGCTTGTGGCTGGCAGTAGAGTTTGATTCTTTCGAGACCAATAAAAAGATAATCGACAATTGCATCGCCAATGGGCTTGTCACCGACTGGTTTTTATTTGCCGCTAATTGCCTACGCATTTCTCCGCCGCTCATTATTACAGAAGAGGAAATAAAAAGAGCAGCGAAGATCATGCTCTCTTCTATTTTAGAGTGAAAATGACTTCACAACCAGTGCAGCCAGCAAGGCACCGATAATAGGACCAACCACTGGAATCCATGAATATCCCCAGTCACTATCCCGCTTATTGGGAATTGGCAGCAGGAAATGCGCAATCCGGGGACCGAGGTCACGGGCTGGATTAATGGCATATCCTGTAGGTCCACCCAATGATAAGCCAATACCTAATACTAACAGGCCAACGGGCAATGCATCCAGTGCTCCCATGCTTGTAGAAGGTTTTGACATCAATAAGGCGCCGAACATTAGAATGAAGGTGCCAATGATCTCAGTGAGCATATTATATACAGGATTGCGAATAGCAGGTGCTGTTGAAAATACGCCAAGCTTGGTATCTCCATCCTGAGTTGAATCAAAATGTTGTTTATAAGCCAGCCATGCTATACAGGCACCAATGAATGCACCTGCAAATTGTCCAAGGATATATGGAAGGAAAAGGGATTTGTCAAAATCTCCAAATGCAGTTAAAGCAATTGTTACAGCAGGATTCAAATGTCCGCTGCCACCCAGCCTGTTTGATGCAAATACACCAGCAAAGACTGCAATGCCCCATCCAAAAGCAATAACGATCCATCCACCACTGTTTCCCTTTGTATTCTTTAAAATAACATTGGCCACCACACCGGCACCCAATATGATCAGGATGGCAGTACCTATAAATTCTGCCAGGAAATGATGCCAGAAACTGAATTCAGGAGTTAGTAATTCCATATAGCAAAGTTTTATAATGCGGGAAGGTAGTTTTTTGCAATTAAATTAAAAGCATCTATCTGTTTTTTTATCCAGACCTCATCTTTTTTCATTTCATTCGCCAGAATGGCGCCTACTGCTGGTGCGGCTTCCATTGCAGCTCTTGCATCTAATAACAGTGCTCTTGTTCTTCTGCTCAGTGCATCTTCAATGGTCATGCACATTTCCTGCTGCACTGCCCATACAATCTCTGCTTTGGTAAAATTTAACCGTGGATGAATTAACTCCCTCAGTGATTGATCTGCCTCCATAAGAGATACTATGCCTGCTGCATCCGTTCCATAATAATATAACGCTGCCTCGTAATCAGGTGTTTCCTTATAACCATGGATCGGTAATTGCCGGGTCCGACATTCTATCTCAGGAAGGTCAGCTTTATGTGCTGCTATTTCCAGCACATCTTCTGCCATTCTCCGGTAAGTGGTCCATTTACCTCCGGTAATGGATATCAGTTCTGAATCAGATATGCTGATATGATGATCACGGGAAAGAGCCGCTGTACTCTTTGCAGTGCCTTTCACTAATGGTCGCAGACCCGCAAACTGGCTTAGAATATCTTTTTGCTTCGGATCCTTGGTGAGATACCGGGTGATATGATGCATCACAAATTCAACTTCCTGTTCAAGGGCTTTAGGTTCTGCTGATGCACTGGATACAGGTGTATCGGTTGTGCCTACAATGATTCTGTTATGCCAGGGTACAGCAAATAATACGCGGCCATCATCGGTTTTCGGGATCATAATGGCGGTATCGGAAGGAAGAAATGCTTTATCGAATACAAGGTGAATCCCCTGGCTGGGACTGATGATGCTTTCCGCATTTGCATCATCCATTTTTAATACCTGATCAGTAAATACACCTGTGGCATTGATGACTGCCTTTGCTTTTATTTCGTATGGTTTCTGATTGATGGTATCGAATGCAAGTACTCCTGCAACTTTTCCATCCGTCTTTAATAGGTTGTTTACTGAACAATAATTAATGAGCGTAGCGCCATGGTCTGCTGCGGTCATGGCCAGATGAATGGCAAGACGTGCATCATCAAACTGTCCATCATGATACAGAACTCCCCCCTTTAACCCTACCGGGTCCAGCGTTGGAGTCAATTCCAGCGTTTCTTCTTTGGAAAGAAATCGGGAAGGCCCGAGGCCCAGGCTTCCTGCCATCCAGTCGTATACTTTTAATCCAATCCCATAAAAGGGATGTTCCCACCATTTATAATTTGGGATCACGAAAGACTGATTCTTTACAATATGTGGTGCGTTCTTCTTTAATAACCCCCTTTCTTTCAGCGCTTCCATCACCAGTTTGATATTCCCCTGCTGCAAATAACGTACACCTCCGTGCACCAGCTTGGTGCTGCGGGAGGAAGTTCCTTTTGCAAAATCATATTTTTCTAAAAGAATCGTCTTGTATCCTCTGGATGCAGCGTCAACGGCGATACCCAATCCGGTAGCACCCCCGCCAATAATGCAGATATCCCACAGGATTGTGGAGGAAAGCGTATTGAGCATTGAACTTCTGTTCACACGTTTGTTTTTTAAACTGCTTATACCGTTATCTGTTTTCCGCCCATGCAATGCTTGCCTTTACTGCTCTCTGCCAGCCTTTGACCAGTTCATTTCTTTTTTCTTCTTTAATAGAAGGCGAGAAAGACTGGTTCACCTGCCATTGCTGTTGTATTTCATTTATGCTTTTCCAGTAACCCACGGCCAGACCCGCCAGGTAAGCTGCACCCAGTGCTGTTGTTTCTGTGATGGTAGGACGCACCACCTTGCAATTCAGAATATCACTCTGGAATTGCATCAACTGATTATTTACAGTGGCGCCACCATCTACACGCAGTTCTTTAATATGAATACCACTATCAGCTTCCATTGCCTTCAATACATCATAGGTTTGATAGGCGATGCTATCCAGTGCTGCTTTGGCGATATGGGAACGATTACTTCCTCTTGTGAGCCCAAACAGCGTTCCTTTTGCATATTGATTCCAGTAAGGCGCTCCCAGTCCTGCAAATGCAGGAACTATATAAACACCTTCCGAATCTTTCACCTGTGCTGCCAGTTCTTCTACTTCAGCAGATGCCCTGATGATCTTTAATTCATCGCGCAACCATTGAACAACAGCACCGGCAATGAAAACACTTCCTTCAAGCGCATATTCCGTTTTATCATCGATCTTCCAGGCAATGGTGGTCAGCAGATTATTTTTAGAAGTGATGGCCTTCTCTCCTGTGTTCATTAACATAAAGCATCCTGTGCCATAAGTATTCTTCACCATCCCTGGTTGGGTACATAATTGACCGAACAGCGCTGCCTGCTGATCACCTGCAATGCCTGCGATGGGAATACGAGAATCAGGAACAAAGCTTCCTGTTACGCCATAGACCTTGCTGGAAGGTTTTACGTCGGGCAAGAGACTGGCTGGAATGGAAAAGAGTTTTAATAGTTCTTCATCCCACTGTCCGGTATGTATATTCAGCAGCATCGTCCTGCTGGCATTGGATACATCCGTTACATGTAGTTCACAACCAGATAATTTCCAGGCCAGCCAGGTATCAATGGTACCAAATGCCAGTTCCCCATTTTCTGCTTTTTGCCTGGCACCGCTGACATTGTCCAGTATCCATTTTAATTTTGTTGCTGAAAAATAAGCATCGATGATAAGGCCGGTCTTTTGCTGGATAGTGGCTGCCATATTTGCGGCTTTCAACTCATCGCAATAAGCTGCAGTGCGCCGGTCCTGCCAGACAATGGCATTATATACCGGTCTACCAGTTTTTCGATCCCAAACCACAGTTGTCTCGCGTTGATTGGTAATTCCTATTCCTACTACCTGTCGCATGGTGATATTAGCTTTTGCAACTGCTTCAGCAAAAGTGCCATATTGAGTACTCCAGATCTCTTCAGCATCATGTTCCACCCAGCCGGGCTGGGGAAAGATCTGTCGGAATTCTTTTTGAGCTACGCTTATGATATTACCATGATGATCAAATAGCATACTGCGGCTGCTGGTAGTGCCTTGATCTAACGCAAGAATATATTGAGAAGCCATATAAAAAATTATTAATGAGAAAGATAGGTAAAAGTATAAATTTCCACCAGCACTATTGACTCCATTATTTCTTTTATATCTTGTCGGCAATTCACCACCGTATGCTTAAACGAACCTTCTTCCTGCTAACTACATTTTTGCTATTGGTTTCCTCTTACACTTTTGCCCAAAATAAACCAGTCTGGCCAAAGACTTTTTTGTGGCGCATATCCGGAAACGGACTTACAAAAGAATCTTATTTGTATGGAACCATGCATTTACAGGATAAGCGCCTTTTCAATTTTGGTGATTCATTATACAGGTATATGGAGAAGGCGGACGGTTATGCACTTGAAATTGACATGGATGAAATGATTGATTCTCTATTTCAGCGGATAATGGATGAAAAGAGCAGGTATAGTGTTGATGAAGATCAAATGGAGAATGTAAAAAGTAAGAAGAAGTATATTGACTCCCTTGTTAGTAATGTAAAGGAATACAAAGACAAAGTCAGCCGGAAGATTTTGCAAAAGATCAGGGAAGGCAAAATGAATTCCATATTAAAGAAGGAAATGCCTACCATGATGGATGCATTCTTGTATGGAATTGCAAAAAGGCAGGGTAAATGGCTCGGAGGGATTGAAGACCTGCAGGACCAGTTACCTCTTCTGGATGAATTGGGAGGTGATGTTACTTCAGAGGAGATATTGAGTTCTGGGAAAGAAATCAAAGCCGAGCTGGAGAAAATGATCTCAGTATACGTTTCCAGGGACCTTGATAAGGTAGAATCTATGTATTTAAAAGACTATTCCAATGAAATGGAAGACCTCAGTCTTAACAAGAGAAATAAAAAAATGGCCTCCAGGATGGACAGTCTTGCTCACGTGCGCAGCATGTTCTTTACAGTGGGAGTGGCCCACCTGCCTGGCGAATTGGGAGTAATTAC
>CAMLGP010000181.1 GCA_946479535.1 uncultured Bacteroidota bacterium | reverse complement strand
CAACCCTTCCGCTTCATTGCCCATAATGGCGAGATCAATACACTGCAGGGTAACCTGAACTGGCTGAAGACAAGTGAGAAGAATTTCACTTCTCCTTATTTCAGCAAGGAAGAAATGGATATGCTGCTTCCGATCGTAACTGCCAATCAATCTGACTCTGCCTGCCTGGATAATATGATTGAACTGTTGACCATGACAGGCCGCTCACTTCCTCATGTTATGATGATGCTGATCCCGGAAGCATGGGATGGCAATGAACAGATGGACCCGGTCAAGAAGGCGTTCTATGAGTTCCACTCTTCCTTTATGGAACCCTGGGATGGCCCCGCCTCCATCTCATTTACTGATGGAAAGATCATTGGTGCAACACTTGACAGAAACGGCCTGAGACCTTCAAGATACTGTGTTACTACAGACGACAGAGTTATCATGGCATCAGAGACAGGTGTATTGCCTGTTGACCCTGCCATCATTAAAGAAAAAGGAAGGCTGCAGCCCGGAAAGATGTTTGTGGTGGATATGGAACAGGGCAAGATCATCAGTGATGAAGAACTGAAGAGCCATATCTGTTCTCAAAAACCTTATGGCGAGTGGCTGAACAAATATAAGATCAGACTGGAAGAGTTACCAGAACCAAGAGTAATGTTTACTCACCTGGAGCACGACCAGATCTTCAAATACCAGAAAGCATTTGGCTATAGCACAGAAGACCTTGATTCAATCATTGCACCAATGGCTATTGATGGAAAGGAACCGATTGGTTCAATGGGATCCGATACTCCATTGGCGATATTGAGTGATCAGCCGCAGCACCTTAGCAGTTATTTCAAGCAATTATTTGCACAGGTGACCAACCCGCCGATCGACCCAATCAGGGAACGACTGGTAATGTCATTGGCCTCTTTCGTTGGTAATAACGGTAATCTGTTGATAGAAGATCCTCTTACCTGCCATAGTGTAGCATTGAAACATCCGATCCTTTCCAATCATGAACTGGAACAGATCAGGAGTATTGATACCGGACTTTTCCAGGCTAAAACATTACAATGCTATTTCAAAGCTGATGGGAAGCCAGGTTCTTTAAAACAGGCGCTTGACCGGGTTTGCCGTTATGCAGTAGATGCAGTGGAGGATGGATTCAAGGTGTTGATCCTGCAGGACAGGTCCATCGATTCTGATCATGCAGCGATACCTTCTCTCCTGTCTGTTGCTGCTGTACATCACCATTTGATCAGAAAAGGCCTGCGCGGTGAGGTCGGTATCATTGTGGAAGCAGCCAGCTGCTGGGAGGTTCATCATTTTGCCTGCCTTATTGCATTTGGAGCAACTGCCATCAATCCTTATCTCGCTCTTTCTTCTATCCGTGATATGAAAGAAACAGGAAGATTGCAGACTACTCTCACGGATGAAGAGCTGAAGAAAAATTATATCAAGGCCATCAATGATGGATTGCTGAAAGTATTCTCTAAAATGGGGATCTCTACATTGCAATCTTACCAGGGTGCGCAGATATTTGAAATATTGGGGTTAAACAGGGATGTAGTAGATAAATATTTTACAGGCGCTACTTCCCGTATTGAAGGCATGGGCCTTGATGAGATCGCAAAAGAAAATCTGACCAAGCACTATTTTGCTTTCAATAAAAAAGATATTCCTGTTGACAGGCTTCCGGTTGGCGGAGTTTATCAATGGAAACGTAAAGGCGAGTTTCATCTGTTCAATCCACAGACCATTCACCTGTTGCAGCATTCAACCAAAATGAATGATTATGCAACATTCAAGAAATACTCAAAGCTGGTGAATGATCAGGGAGAAAAAGCCTGTACACTCCGCAGTTTATTGCAATTCAAAAAAACACGTCCTTCCATTTCAATTGATGAAGTGGAAGCCGCCGAAAAAATTTACAAGCGTTTTGCAACAGGAGCCATGAGCTTTGGTTCAATCTCCTGGGAAGCACATACTACACTGGCCATTGCCATGAACCGTTTAGGTGGCAAGAGCAATACTGGTGAAGGTGGTGAAGATGAAAGAAGATATGAGCCATTGCCAAATGGAGATTCCATGCGCAGCGCTATCAAGCAGGTGGCCAGTGCCCGTTTTGGTGTAACAAGTTTATACCTTACTGAAGCTGATGAATTGCAGATCAAGATGGCACAGGGCGCAAAACCGGGTGAAGGTGGACAATTGCCCGGTCATAAAGTGGATGAGTGGATTGGCAAAACCCGTCACTCAACACCGGGTGTTGGATTGATCTCTCCTCCCCCACACCATGATATTTACTCAATTGAAGATCTTGCGCAGTTAATATTTGATCTGAAGAATTCCAACCGTGATGCACGCATCAGTGTGAAGCTGGTAAGTAAAGCAGGTGTTGGAACCATTGCCGCTGGTGTAACCAAAGCAAAGGCTGATGTGGTATTGATAGCAGGACATGATGGAGGTACTGGTGCGTCACCAGTATCATCTATCCGCCACGCTGGTTTACCCTGGGAATTGGGATTGGCGGAAACACACCAGACGCTGGTAAAAAATAAATTACGTAGTCGCGTAGTGGTGCAGGCTGATGGACAGATGAAGACAGGAAGAGATATTGCCATTGCTGCGCTATTGGGTGCAGAAGAATGGGGTATTGCTACAGCTGCGCTGGTTGTAGAAGGTTGTATCATGATGCGCAAGTGTCACATGAATACCTGTCCTGTTGGTGTTGCTACCCAGGATCCTGAATTAAGAAAACGCTTTGCAGGAAATCCTGATCACGTGGTAAATTTCTTCAAGTTCATAGTGCAGGAGTTGAGAGAGATCATGGCTGAGCTCGGTTTTAAGACTGTGAATGAGATGATCGGCCAGGTAGAGAATCTGCAAACAAGAGAAAATCTTTCCCACTGGAAATACAAGAAACTGGACCTCTCACCCATTCTGTATAAAGAACCTGCTTCTCAGTATACAGGACTTTATTGCATGGAAGAGCAGGATCATGGTCTGGCCAATGTACTGGATTGGAAATTACTGGAAGCTGCTAAACCTGCAATTGAACATCAGGAAAAAGTTCGTGCAATATTCAATATCATTAATACAGACCGCACAGCAGGAAGTATCTTATCAAACGAGATCACGAAGAAATACAAGGGTGCAGGATTACCCGATGATACCATTCATTTCCGATTCCTGGGAACAGCCGGACAAAGTTTTGGAGCCTTCAATACAAGAGGTGTTACCCTGGAACTGGAAGGAGATGCCAATGATTATTTTGGTAAGGGATTGAGTGGAGCAAGATTGATCATTTATCCACCAAAGAATGCATTGTTTGTGCCGGAAGAAAACAGTCTTATTGGTAATGTAGCCTTCTATGGTGCAACCAGTGGGGAAGCATTTATCAGAGGTAAAGCCGGAGAGCGTTTTGGAGTACGGAACTCAGGAGCTAATGTAGTGGTAGAAGGTGTGGGTGACCATGGTTGTGAATATATGACTGGTGGCCGTGTGGTGATACTGGGTGATACCGGTAGAAACTTTGCTGCAGGTATGAGCGGTGGTATTGCGTATGTGTATGACGTGAAAGGAAAGTTCAAAGAAAATTGCAACAGAGAAATGGTGGAACTGGAAGAATGTAGCCTGGAGGATAAGAATGAGATCTTCTCCATGATCCAGAAACATTATGAATATACAGGAAGTTCGGTTGCCAAATTTGTGTTGGACGACCTTAATAATCAGGTGAAGAATTTCGTGAAAGTATTCCCGACAGATTATAAGAAGGCATTGATGTCCCAAAAACAGAAAGCCGGAGCAATTAAATAAAGTAAAAATTCAAAAATAAAAAGTAAAAAAAGGGCTGTTACCAGATGATTTTTGACTTTTTAATTTTTACTTTTTAATTTATTCAATCAACCATAAACTATAGAGGTAACATGGGTAAGCCTACAGGATTTAAAGAGTTTACAAGAGAATTGCCGGGAAAGAAACCGGTAAAGGAGAGGTTGCGTCATTACAATGAGTTCATTGACCGGTTCAGTGATCAGAAATTGAATGAGCAGGCGGCACGCTGCATGAATTGTGGTGTACCGTTCTGTCATAGTGGATGCCCGCTGGGTAATATCATTCCTGAATTCAATGATGCTGTTTATAAAAAGGACTGGCAGGAAGCATATGAAATACTTTCCTCCACTAATAACTTCCCGGAGTTTACGGGAAGGATATGCCCTGCTCCCTGCGAGAGTGCCTGTGTACTCGGTATTAATCAACCTCCTGTTGCTATTGAAGAGATCGAAAAACATATCATTGAAATAGCATTCGATAAAGGCTTTGTGAAACCGAGGAAACCAAATCTCCGTTCAGGAAAGAAGATTGCTGTTATCGGTTCAGGTCCTGCAGGTATGGCTGCAGCTGCTCAACTGAACTATGCCGGACATAGTGTAACTGTATTTGAAAGGGATGATAAACCCGGAGGTCTGTTGCGCTATGGCATTCCTGATTTCAAGCTGGAAAAATGGGTAGTTGAAAGAAGAGTTAAACTGATGGAAGAAGAAGGAGTGATATTCCAGTGCAATGCAAATGTTGGAGTGAATGTAAATATCAATGATATCCTGAGAGAATACAATGCGGTAGTGCTGGCGGGAGGTTCAACTGTGCCAAGGGATCTTAGTATTCCGGGAAGGGATTTGAAAGGTGTTCATTTTGCGATGACATTTTTGAAACAGCAAAACAAGCGGGTTGCAGGATTGGATCCTTTTGCCAATCCAACAATTGAAAGCAATATTTATCCGGAGGATATTAAAGCTACAGGGAAGAATGTGGTAGTGATTGGCGGTGGTGATACGGGTTCTGACTGTGTGGGCACATCCAATCGTCATGGTGCAAAATCAGTAACCCAATTCGAGTTATTGCCAAAGCCACCAGAAGATCGTTCTGCGATGATGCCCTGGCCAACTTATCCCATGATCCTGAAAACAACTACTTCTCATGAAGAAGGTGCTGACAGGCATTGGGCTACAGCTACCAAGGAATTTGTAGGTGATGGAAAAGGCAATCTGAAAGCATTGAAGATTGTGAATATCGAATGGAAAGCATCATCTGATGGCAGACCTGCAGGCTTTAGCGAGGTTCCAGGAAGTGAGCGTGAAATTCCCTGCGAACTGGCGCTACTGGCGATGGGTTTCCTTTACCCTGAATCCACCGGTTTGCTGGACCAGTTAGAAGTTGAAAAGGATGATAGAGGTAATGTAAAGGCCACTGAAAAAGAATCACAATCCAGCCTCCCCAAGATATTTGCTGCGGGGGACCTTCGGCGTGGTCAGTCCCTGGTAGTTTGGGCCATCAGTGAGGGCCGTGAATGCGCCCGGAAAGTGGATGAATTCCTGAATAATGGGACTTCAACCCTCGAAGTCAAAGACGCCGCAATTCATGTGATTGCCTGATCTCCATTTAAGGCCGTTAGATATTATTTAAACAGCCTCCAGACGCCTGGGGGCTGTTTTATTAATGACCAATGCTATATATATTGTAAAAAATAATCACCTAATGTGTTATGAACATTTTATTCGTAAAATCATAAAAGTTCAGACAAAATGTTAAGATTAAAGTAATAAAAGGCTCAAAATTCATAACTTTAGCTCATAAGGACAACATTATATTTTTATCTAATGTAAACAACAAAAACGTTTATGAGCAAAACAACAGTAAAACAAGTGATGCCTTTCCTGGTGCTTTTAATAGTAGCAGCACTAGCGATGTTTGTAAAACCGGTAGCCGACTTCGCTGACACTTCCAAGTATGTCCCTGCAGACATAGCCTGGGTCATCGTAGCCACAGCGCTGGTTTTTTTAATGACTCCCGGGCTTGCGTTTTTCTACGGTGGAATGGTTCACCGCAAAAACGTGATCTCAACTATGATCAAAAGTGTGGTAGCTGCAGGTGTAGTTAGTGTTCTCTGGATAGTTGTTGGTTATAGTCTTTGTTTTGGAGAGGATATCGGCGGTTTTATTGGAAATCCTTTGACACACTTTATGTTTAAAGGTGTGAATTCAGCAGAGCCCTGGGTTGGCGCTGCCACTATTCCCAAGACCCTGTTTTCGCTTTTTCAATTAATGTTTGCGATCATTACTCCAGGACTGGTGGTAGGTGCGGTTGCGGAGCGTATCCGCTTTACTTCTTACATCCTGTTCATTGTATTATTTGCGGTCCTGGTGTATGCACCTCTTGCACACTGGAGCTGGCATCCGGATGGTTTCCTTTTCAAAATGGGTGCTCTTGACTTTGCTGGTGGAACTGTAGTTCACATTTCTGCAGGTTGTGCTGCCCTTGCTGGTGTACTGGTA
>CAMLGP010000180.1 GCA_946479535.1 uncultured Bacteroidota bacterium | reverse complement strand
TACCGGTATGCCCTGTGAAAGTAGGCTGCACCAAGTATAGCATTACGCTCAGCCTGGTTAGCATAGGTGGCATTGTTGATCCTTGAAATAACTGTATTTGCATATTTTAAAGCCGCATATCCTTCTCTCCAGTAGGTATAAATTTTATTATGATCATCATCTTCAAACTGCGCGCCATCAGGCGTTATTTGCACGTTTAGGTCTACGGCCGGTCCTGATTTGTCAGTAGTACCTTCTACTGAAATTTCAGAACAAAGCATCTCAGTCATAATAGGCGGATTACCACCATAAAATTCCTGTCTTAAATTTCTTGAACAGGCTGTTAACGCTGCTTTCAGGGCAGTAGCATTAACATAAGTTTCTCCCGGCTCATAAAATGAAAGTGGTTCAGGCACCAGGAATTCTTTTTTGCAACTTGAGGATCCGGTTACAACGGCTGCAATCAATGCAGTACTTATTATATAATTAATATTACGTTTCATTTTTTAATCTTTTCGGGTGAATGAATTAGAATGTAAGATTAACACCTAATGTAAAATACCTTGGCGGAGGAATAATACCGCGGTCACCCGGTGGATTCACCCTGTATTCTGCATCCCACCAGGTCCAATCCGGCTGGTAAACAGCCAGGTTATTTACATTCACATATACTTTGAACGACTGCACCTTAAACCTGTCGAGAAGTTGAGATGGTAAAGTGTAAGCCAGTGCCATTGTGCTTAAACGGATAAAGGAAGTCTTCCGGTAAGCGCTGAAAGTGGCACTTCCATTACTTGAGAACAACCGGGCGTAATCATTGATTGGGTTTTCCGGTGTCCAGTAGGGAACCTTATAGGAATTTTGCCTGTCTATGAATCCACCGTTGTTTTTAGCCTGGTTGAATTCTTCACTCATACCCCAGCTTGAATAGATCAGGAAGGAAAAATCAAAATTCTTCATGAAAGTAAACTCGTTCCGCAGACTCCACATAAAACGTGGGTTCCTGAATCCAAGAAACTGGCGGTCTGCATCAGAATAGGCCCCATCCTTATTTACGTCTTCTATTTTAAAATCACCCGGCCGCACTTTATATTTAGCAGCTTCTGCAGCTTCACTTACCTGCCATACTCCCAATATCTTCTGATCCCAGATCTCATCAATATCATGGCCTATGAACCATCTGTTCAACACATCATCTTTCTCCGACTGACCGATCACTTTACCAGTTGCGTCATAGGTATTGGTTGGTCCATACAGGTGAAGGATCTTGTTTCTGTTAACAGTCAAAGTAGCCATGGAGCGCCAGGAGAAATTCTGTCGGTTGATATTGATTGAGCTAAGACTTAACTCTACACCCTGGTTGCGCACTTCACCAATATTATCAATAACATTGACGAAGCCTGTTACATCAGGCAATGCCCTGTTTACAAGAAGTTCCTTTGTATTTTTCTTGTATACTTCAAAAGAACCACTGATGCGGCTTTTCAGTACAGAAAAATCAAGCCCAAAGTTGTAGGATTGCGTTCTTTCCCATTTCAGCTCGGGGTTTTGCAACCTGTTTACGTATAACTGGGAGACTAACTGGACCTGTCCGCCTGAAGTGATCAATTGATATTTACCTGTTGTTAGATCAGATAACGCGCCATACCGGCTTAATACGCCCGGAAGGTCACGATTACCATTCAGCCCCCAGGACACACGCAACTTGGCATAATTGAGGAATGGAATGTTCTCAAGGAATTTTTCCTGTGTCATCACCCAGCCCAGTGCAACTGAAGGGAAGGTGGCTCTTGGGTTTTGAAGTCCAAATACAGAATAGCCATCTCTGCGCACAGAGGCGGTCAAAAGATATTTGTCCTTGAAGGAATAATTCACTCGTGCCATTAATGCATCTCCAGTGCTCTTCTGATCATTTGAAGAAAGGACTGGCTTTACACCAGCGCCCATATTGTGCCAGCCCAGATCATCATTAGGGTCGAAGCCTTCATTGGTGTAAGTCTCATCCCATTGTTGCCATTTCTCGGCATTGAAAAGGAATGTTGCATCAATTCTGTGCTGTCCAAAAGTTTTGTTCCACATTAACAGCTGGTCAATCTGCCAGTTGAAGGTTGTGCGGTTCTGTCTTGAGGCAACTCCTTTCCGAACTGAATAGCGGAAATCTTTGGAAGAGTTATGATTGAAATTCCGGTAGAACTCAAAGTTGGGAGTAAAGTTAGTTTGATAAGAGAATCCCCATGGCAACTGTCCTTTCAGGTAGATGGACCCAAATACTGTATTGAATTTCCTGAGACGATTGAGATAGGTATTGTCCAGGAATGGATTTAGGTTATTACCTACGTCATCATTAGGGCTGTCACGCAGCGTCACTCCATCTGCTTTATACACTTCACCGTATGGAGAAGCATTCACCATTTGTCCCCAGGTAACGGGTACCTGGCTTTCATCACGATCTGCATATTGCAGATTAATACCGGCAATAAGGTATTTGGCGGCCTTTGCCTCCAGGTTCATACGAATACGGTAAGTAGTGAACTCATCGCCAACCAGGTAACCCTCATTATGATTGTAGTTGGCAGACATATAGTAAGAGACATCTGATTTTTTCCCTGAAATAGATACTGTATGGTCATTCCGCAAACCGGTCTGGAACATCATATCATACCAGTTGGTTTGCTTGTTGTTCTTATAATTTTCCCTTTCAACAGGCAATAGCTTTAACCTGGTCAGCCAAACGTCAACAGGATCAGCAGTAGGTAGCGCATCATAGGCCAGCCACTGAGCTACCGTGAAATTTGAAGGAAGCGTACGGGGATCATCAAACTTATAAGGTATATTGGGAACTGCAATGTTCTGGCTTTTCAGCACGTCCGATCTCCAATGAACAAATCCAGGTCCATCATATAAGGGTTCATCCATGGCCAGGGTAGCCAGGCCTACATTGGCATTAAACCCAATAGTGGGTTTGTTACCACTGCCTTTTTTAGTAGTTATCAGGATTACACCACTTGCAGCCTTTGCACCAAATACTGCAGCGGAACTTGCATCTTTTAAGATGTCGATCGTTGAAATGTCATTCGGATTGATATCAGAAAGATCTCCCTGGTAGATTACCCCATCCAAAACGATCAGCGGTGAAGAAATACCACTGATGGAAGCCCTTCCGCGTATCTGCAGGTTACCACCGCCTTTTGCGGTAGGACTTGAAGTAACAACCAGGCCCGGAGTATTTCCCCGTAAGGCATCCTGTACGCTGGGTGGATTTTCATTCTCCAATTGTGTTACCTTAACCTGAGAGATAGCGCCGGTAACATCTTTTTTAGCACGGGTACCATAACCAGTTACCACCACCTCATCAAGATTAAGTGTTGTCAGTTCCAGACTGACCAGAAATTCAGACTTTCCCTTCACGGCAATTTCCTGCGATGCATAGCCGGTAAAGCTGATCACAAGCGTACCATTATCAGGAACATCATTCAGTGTAAACCTGCCATCAGCATTTGTAGTTGTACCATTGGTAGTGCCTTTGAGAATAATGGAGACCCCGGCAAGCGGGTCATTCTTTGAGTCTTTAATCACACCGCTCACAGTATGTGGAGGCAGATTGTTGGCATTAACGACGGTTGAAAAAAGTGTAGCAAGTCCAATAAAAAAAAGATTGAATAGGGGCGCGAGTCTCACCCCATGTGTAGATTTTCCCATACGGCTGTAGGTTTTTAGTTCACGAAGCAGTTATCAATTTTTGCGGTATTAGCGATCCAGAAAGTTCCACTAACAAGCTACATAAATATATGAATATTAGGCACCAATAAACCTGTTATGGAAAAAATCTGGTAGAATTTACGGAAACGTTTTCGTTTAGGACAAATTTATCCACAGTGAAGATCACAGGTCTTTCGTCCTTGCAGAAGATCTTTCCAGTAGCGGGTGGAAATATTATTTTTCAGCAGGTTTCTCTATCGTAATTTCCTGCTCTTATTCACCACTTTGACTGTAAGACCGTATGGGAAATCTGACTCGCATTTCAGGCTGCATCCTTCTTTGTATTTCAGCTTTTGTATCTGTATCATTCGCCCAGGTAATTAATCAGACCAGTTTGCATAATCCTGCAGTGGATTATAAAAAGCTGTCGCGGATAGACAGCCTGGTAAATGAGTATATCCAAAAGGATTGGGAAAAAGGAGTAGTAACCCTCATCGTTAAGGATAATATATTAATCCAAAGCAAGGGGTATGGTTATGCAGATGCTACAGGGACCAAACCAATGACACCCGACGCCATCTTCCGGATCATGAGCCAGACCAAGGCAATTACCAGTGTGGGCATCATGATACTTTATGAACAGGGTAAACTGTTACTGGATGAGCCAATCGGTAATTATATTCCGGAGTTCAAAAACCAGGTAGTGCTGGATAAATTCAATGAAGCTGATACTACCTATACTACTGTTCCTGCAAAAAGGAATATCACCTTCCGTGATCTGCTTACGCATAGTTCAGGCATCGACTATCCCGCTATTGGTTCAAAAAGAATGAATGCTATTTATGCTAAGGCCAGAATTCCAAGTGGATTAGGTTATTTCGATGCTGACCTGCTCACAGAAATGAAAAAGCTGGCCAAATTGCCGTTGGGTTTTCAGCCGGGTGAAAAATGGCAATATGGATTAAATGCAGATCTGCTTGGATGCCTGATCCAGGTGATCAGCAAACAAACACTGGATGATTTTTTTCAAAAGAATATTTTTGAGCCGCTCGGTATGAAGGATTCCTACTTTAATGTTCCGAAGCCAAAATGGAATCGTCTTCCAGCAGTTTATACTGAGGATTCAGATGGGCATATCATTCCCTGGAGTCATACATTCAGAGACATAGATCCTGATTATCCAATGATGAATACTCATTTCTTCAGTGGCGGAGCTGGGCTTTCGTCCACGGCATGGGATTACGCAATTTTTCTTCAGATGTTGCTTAACAAAGGGGTCTATAACGGTAAAAGAATTCTTTCACCGCGTACAGTTGAAATGATGACCAGCAACCAGCTGGATTTTAAATATAACGGCACAAATGATTTTGGGCTTGGCTTTGATATTCTTTCAGAGAAGAGTGGTAACCAGGGACCGCGTAATAAAGGGACCTTCTCCTGGGGAGGTTATTTTGGCACTACCTATTGGGCTGATCCAAAAGCCAATCTTGTTTGTCTGATCATGACCCAGCATACGCCCAATAGTCACGGCGATCTGGTAGGAAAACTTACTTCCGTGATCTATTCAAGCTTTTCAAGATAAGAACAGTAAAATAGTTTAATTATTCAAAGCAGCTTCCCGGTTATATTTTGCCTTGTATTCAAGCGGGGATAGACCAGTTATCTTTTTGAAAACCTCGCGAAAAGCTTTGTCGTCTGAATAGCCAACATCACTCATTACCTCGAAAATGGATTTCCTTCCTTTTTCCAAATTTCTTTTTGCCTTTTCAACTTTCACCCGCTGAAGGTATTCTACCGGAGTATTACCGGTAGCTTTGATAAAGCGGCGGTCGAAGTTTCTTCGGCTGATTGCCAGCTGGCCTGCCAGTTCTTCAAAGGATATTTTTTCCGCAAGGTTTTCTTCAATATGATTTTGTGCTTCAAGGATCAGATCATCACCATGATTTTTCTGGGCCTGAAAAATGAAAAAAGGTGATTGGCTTTGCCGGTCTATTTCGATCTGGAAAACCTTTGAGCAGAAAATGGCGGTATCCCTGTCAAAAAACTTCTCTACCAGGAACAGGCCAAGATTTAAAAATGAATAGGCGCCACCATTCGTATAAATTCCTTCTTCAACCGAGATTAGTTTATCCACCTGGAGGTTGACCTTAGGGAACATTTGTTTGAAATCTCTGGCAGCATTCCAATGAGTAGAAGCGCATTTTCCATCCAGCAGGCCTGTTGCTGCAAGCAGGAAAGACCCGGTGCAAATACTCGCAATCTCCGCTCCGGACTTATACTGTTCCCTGATCCATTCAATCATTTCCTTATTCTTTCGGATCACATTATCATAATCATAGTTAACAGAGGGAATGATCACAAGATCCGTCCTTTCTATTCCTCGTATATCAACAGGATGAATGGTAAATAGACCGGCATCGGCTTCCAGTTCTTTTACAAAACCGGCAAGGCAGATCTCAAACACTGCGCGATGCCCCATTCTTTTCCAGTATTCATTTGCACGCGTGAGGATCTGGTAGGCACCCACTATGCTGGCCAGATTAGCTTCCCCGTTTGGAACCAGTATTGTCACCTGCTTCATGATATGATCTTTCGCCAAAGGTAGAATAATGCCTTGTCCAAATCAACCCTTGAGAATGTCTAAATCATACCCGAA
>CAMLGP010000179.1 GCA_946479535.1 uncultured Bacteroidota bacterium | reverse complement strand
CTGTTTTTGTCTGCACATGAACCGGAGTTAATGTATTAGCGAAATATGTCTTGGAAGAAAGTACAATGATACTGATCTCTGTTTTGGCGGCCGGCTGATTCTGCTCCTCTTTTTCCTTTTCTTTAAGTTTCTTCATCAGCACGCAGTTACCATTACAGTGCATTTTGGGGCGGTAACGATTTTCACAGAGATTCTTTGCGATATAGTCCCGGTTGATATTGAAGGCCAGCACCACAAACCAGTGGCTGAAAGTCTGGGTCATCACAAGTACTATTAATATGGGAACTACAATAAACCGCATTTCAAATGCAAAAATATATGTTCTAAAATTAAATTGTTAATGCCAGATGGCTTTTCTTTATCACATATCCTTTTTTCTGAATTTCCTGACTGCCAGCCACAGGGGCGCAATGGCCCAGATCAGCATGATACCAGAAGTGAACAGAATACCTGAACTTGTTCCAAAGAAATCCTTATAAACTGCCCCGGTATAACCCATTAGTGCACTTATATCCATTTTCAGCATAATGAAGATCCTGCCAAGATCTACCGGGTTTAAGGCTGAAAGCAGAAGAGTGAATTTTTCCATGGGATAATCACTGAGCGCAAAGAGGATCAATAATATCAAACCATCATAGATAAGAGCAAAATAGAACCATAACAGTAACGCAAAACCAATTCCCCTGGCCTTGTCCCTGCTGTGTACAGAAGCAAAGAAGGCAATCGATGAAAATATGATTGTTAATGCTGTGCCTGTGAATAACATGGATATCCCTATCGGTCCTGGTGCATACAACAATAAAGGAATTCCGATCCCGGCCCAAAAAGATCCAACCAGTGATATACAGACACTGGCATATTCACCCAATAAAATTTTGGTCCGGCTCAAGGGCTGCGATAACATGAGCTCGATAAATTCATAGGAATTATAATAATGTATGGTTGTAAAAATGAGGCTAACCAATGGCAGCACTATCAGAATGATATTCATAATGCTTAACATCGCCCGGCTTGCATCCTCCTCCATCCGGAACATACTAAAGGATACAATGAAAAGGAAAAGGGTATAAGCGATTATGATCCGGTTCCGGAGTATATCAAATAATATATATCGTGATAACTTAAGCATAGCTTTCCTGTTTTTTGTACATCAGTTTGGCAATGGCTTTGCCTAATTTTATTTCACCGGTTTCTTCCTGTAAGTTTTCCAGTTCTGTCAGGAATTGCATCCTTCCTTCCTGGAGATATAGTATATGGGTGGTAAATTCCTGCAGATCACTCAAAATATGCGAGGTAATAAGGATAAGCCTGTCCTTATGTTTCTCCATAATGATCTTTTCCTTCAGAATTTCACAGGACAATGGATCAAGTCCTGCAGTTGGTTCATCCAGGATCAGGATAGGAGGATTAAAAAGGAAAGCCAATGCCGCACTAACTTTTTGACGGGTACCGCCACTAAGCGTTCGCATTGGCTTTTTCCAGATTCCCCGAATATTGAATTTTTCAACGAGGTCATTGTCTGTCAGGCCAGTATTCACATTCCTGATCTTTTTCATCATCTCAAATAATTCCCCCACTTTCATATTATCAGGATACCGGCCAATCTGTGGCATATACCCTATATCATTTCGATAAGAAGGGTTTCCATTTACGGGCTGCCCGTTAACTATAATAGTTCCGCTATCAGGCCTGGTCATGCCCAATATTGATTTTATCAGGGTGGTTTTGCCTGATCCGTTAGGACCGATCAGTGCAATCACCTGGCCTTTCTCAAACACGGCACTGACATCATTTAATACCTGGAGTTTGCGGAACTTCTTATTTATGTGGCGCAACTGGATCATTGTTTGAAATTTTTCATTAAAGGTTTTTTATCAACCAGGTCTTCTGGCGTGAGGCCGGGAATTGATCTTTCAGCTTTATCCAAAAGGGCAACGGTAAAACTGCGGAACAGCATGAGCGTAGCTGGATTCTGTTCAACTATCATTGAATACATGCTTACAGGATGATAGGGAACATCCCCTATCCCATCCCTGTTAAGATCATATCCTTCATACCGGTCCCAATAATTATTATTGAACTGGTTCAGGACCATCGTACCATTGGTACTAATATCAAAGCTGTTGCCTGAAAAATTGTTGCGATGAAAATTGTTATCATCACAACTCGCCTGCACTTTTACTGCCCAGCCATTTTCCCGGAAACTGTTATTATCGATATCGATCCGGCTAGTTCCTTCCAGGTGCAGGGCAACTGTATTCTTATAAAAAACATTCTGGATGATCTGACTGTCTGTAATATCTTTTAATAGGATCCCATAAGCAGAAGGTCCCCAATTTTGATCAAATTCATTGTTCAGCATCCTTACTTTTTTGGAATACATAACCGCCACTCCCGCGCCATTGTTATGGAAACGGTTGGATAGATAGGTATCATCATTGGAAAACATAAAATGTAATCCATAGCGGATATTGTTTCCGCTGTTGTTATTCCGGATAAGGGAAGCGGTTACAAATTCGAAATAAATACCATCCCGATGACCCGAAATCTGGTTATTCTCAATCAATGCATGGTTTGATTTCCATAAATGGATCCCATTACCTGTCAGTTGCTCTGTAGTAGGTTTTCCCGCAATGCGGTTTCCTTTAATCACAACCGCAGATGAATTGGAAACGTGAATGGCAACATAAGCATTCAGGATAGTGTTAGCTTCCAGGGTGATATTGGAACAGTCAACCAGTTTAATTGAAGCATAATCATTTAAAACGGAATACCCGGAATTTTGAAAAATCAATCCCTTAACTGTGCAATGCTGGGCGCTTATGAGCAAGATCTGGAATTTATTCTCTCCGTCCAGTATTGCATTTCCCTTCCCAATTATTATGAGGGATTTGGTGAGTGTGATTGCACCTTCCTTGTACAGGCCGGCATTAACAAGAATAGTATCTCCTGAATTTGCCATATTAACAGCCTTCTTTACAGAATTGACTGGAAACCCCTTTCCTACAATGATGGTCTTTGCATTTACCGTCAGCAGGGCGAAACAAAATAATATGGTGATCAGGAACTTTGCCATATGCAATTATTATTGAACAGTTGTATAGAATTGTTTCCAGTCCACTATTCTTCCTTCAAGCGGAGTATTGAACGCCTCAGCAGAAGATTTACTGCTAAAAGCAGCTGCATTGCCCATCATTGGACTCTTCAGAGAGGGAGATACAACAAATATTGCTTTTTCAATAGCCAGGAACGATGTGGGTTTTTCAAAATCAGCTACTACTTTTTGGCTAATATCCTTTTCATCTATTGCACCAGATTTGATAAATTTTGTCAGGCAGGCTGCATCATCAAATTTGTAAACCTTTCCCTTCGCTGTTATGATCTCCGCCCCAAATTTTATATCTATAATACCCATTTTGCAGGTGTGACAAATATCCTGGCCTATCTTAAATGGTTCTGGGTGGGAGGAACAGGATGTGAGGAGTACAACAAGAGAAACAATTGAAGTGGCAAAAGCGGCATTGAATTTGAAAGCCGATTTCCGTTGTCTGTACCACTCCACAAACCAGACGGCAAAAGCCAATGCAGAGGCTGAGATGACAATCCATCCCCCGGTATCCGGGAAAGAATAGGCATCAAAATTCAATAAGCGCTTGTGACCAATTACAGGAGGTTGATAAGACAGGCCCGGCACCTGTATGGGTGCAGTAGGATCCAGGTTATGTCCATAGTCAAAACCCCATTGGTAAAAATCATAAAGAGCAAGCATTCCACCTAGCACGGTTAGCATAAGATAATAGAAAAGAATTTTCCTGTTGCCTGTTACAGCTATCACTACTCCCAAAAACATGAAGAAACCAACCACAAATTTGAGATACCCGAATTCCGGGAACATCCCCACCGTAATATGCTTCATGCCAATATAATGGTTAAGACCATTTATAATATCCACATCACCACTCAATCCATTGATCCATATATTAAGGGTTAGGCCCTCCGGGTATTGCGGCGCAAAAAGATCAATACGCCAGGCAGGCAGAAAAAAGACTGCGATCAATGCTCCTGATGCAAACGCGATCAGTATTCGGGATGATATGGAAAGCCTGGTTTTCATAATAATACCTTGTATATGAACAGGAAAATCCTTTTCTGTTATTTCAATTTTGTTTACTGATTTCCCTGTGCAACTGGCTCAGGTTCTGTTTTGCCGGTACTATAAGTCAATGGCACATTTGCACTGGGTGGGCTAACCCTGATATATCCAGACATTTCCTGGTGCAACGCAGAACAGAAATCAGTGCAATACATTGGGAATACACCCACCTTTTCAGGAACCCATTTCAGGGTTTGGGTTTCACCAGGCATGACCAGTAATTCTCCATTGTTGGATCCTTTAATGGCAAAGCCATGAGGGACATCCCAATCCTGTTCCAGGTTGGTAACATGGAAATAAACTGTCTCGCCCAGTTTTACACCTTCAATATTATCAGGATTAAAGTGCGAGCGTATGGAAGTCATGTATACATGAATATCGCTGCCTTTCCTTTCTACACGAGCATAGTTATCTCCTTTAGCAGCATACGGATTCTGATTTTCCTCAATCTTGAAAATTTTCTGCGTGTTATTCATGATAAGGCTGGCTGGAATGGCTTCTCCATAGTGTGGCTCCCCAATTGTTGGGAAATCCAGCAATAGTTTCATCTTGTCGCCACTGATATCATAAAGCTGCGCACTCTGGCATAATTCAGGTCCGGTAGGCAGGTAACGGTCTTTGGTGATCTTGTTATATGCGATTACATATTTGCCCCAGGGTTTTTTGGTAGGTCCACCAGGGATACATAGGTGACCAATGGAATAATAAGTAGGAACACGGTCCAGAACCTTCAGGTCTTTAATATTCCATTTCACTATCTCAGACGATACGAAAAAAGAAGTATAGGCATTCCCTTTACCGTCAAATTCGGTGTGTAACGGTCCAAGGCCGGGCTTCTGAACTTCGCCATGTAATACTGCCTCGTATTTCAGGACAGGAATGCCATCATACTCACCGTCAAAATTTTTGGAAGCAATTGCCTGCAGAATTTTCTCAAATGAGAATACAGGAATCGTTGCTGCCAGTTTGCCGCTACCAATGATATATTCACCAGTAGGATCAGTATCGCATCCATGAGGTGATTTTGGACAGGGCATAAAATATACCATATCAGGACAATCCTTTGGATCCAGCACTAAAACTTCTTTAAGTATGGTAGAAGTGGCAGTATGGGTCTTATCATTGTAAGTATTATGGGCATACTGAACTGCTCTTTTCTGGGCTTTTCCAGCCTTTGCATATTCCTCAGCCTTCTTCCAGTTCACTGCCATAATAAAATCCTTATCTTTTTGGGATGCATTAACCTCCAGCAGTGTATTGGCCTTTTCAGAGTTGTAACAACTAAAGAAGAACCATCCGGCTGATCTGCCTTTGCCAGCTCGTGCAAGGTCAAAATTCACACCGGGTAACAATATCTGGAAGGCGATATTCATTTCACCGCTATTCTTATCAATACCAATAAAACTTACGGTTCCTTTAAAATTATCTTTATAGCTATTGATCGGAACATCCTGCTTATCACCGATAGGAACGCTAAAGCGGGTACCGGCTACTACATATTCAGAATTCTCGGTAATAAAAGGTGAAGAGTGATTGCCAGCACTATTGGGGATCTCTATGATCTCTGCAGTACGGAAGGTCCTAAGATCAATCCTTGCAATACGTGGCGTATTGTTGGCATTGCCAAATGCCCAGCGGCCGTCATGAACACCGTCTGTAACTGATAGAGCAATATGATGCAGATCATCCCAGGGAATAAATCCATTTGATGTGTTAAGCATTGGTTTTGTTTCTTCACTATATCCCCATCCTTTTTCAGGATCAACGGAGAATACAGGAATTACGCGGAACAAACGGCCTGAGGGCAAACCATAAACTGACATCTGGCCACTAAATCCGCCAGAAACAATATTGTAAAACTCATCATATTTTCCGGGAGCAACATAGACTTTTGATGGTGCATCTCCTGTTACAGCAGAAGCAGCGCCTTTTGGCCGGCAACCCTGGATCAGAAGAGATCCGGTAATCGCAAGCATTGAAATGGTAGTAAGATATTTATGTCTCATATTAATAAGTATTTTCAGTTTAATCCATCGTTGTTCCGCATGAACTCAATCACTTTGCGGGCATCTTCTCTGGAAAGGTTTTGATTAGGCATTCTCACCATGCATTGTTCCAGGAGCTTTTGTGCTTCTGGATCAGTTTCCAGCATCATTTCTACATTGGTGATCATGTTCATGATCCACACCGGCGTTCT
>CAMLGP010000178.1 GCA_946479535.1 uncultured Bacteroidota bacterium | reverse complement strand
AGTACTTTAAGGAAGAATTCGGGGTGATACCTTCAAAGTATCAACCGGGAACCACAGCATAGAGCCGGCAGGAAAGGCTTCAGCTGCGCTAAACTAATTGTTACAAAAACGTACACTGCCTGTACCATATTCGAACAGGATGCCTGGAATGCTATCTCCAAATCGCTATAAATTAAACAGGTCCAGTTTGGCACGTTCTTAAACATAATCAGCCGGAAAATAGATAACTGTACTATAAATCAATCAGGGGCATGGTAAAGAACTATTTAAAGATCGCATGGAGGAATTTAGTAAAGAATATTGGGTATTCAGGTATAAACATCGCCGGTTTGGCAGTGGGTATGGCGGTGACCTTATTAATTGGTTTATGGATCTATGATGAATTAACCTTTGACGGGTATCATAAGAATCACTCCAGGATTGGACAGGTTTTAGCCACACAGGATTTTAATGATGAAGTGGAAACGGATGCTTCTGTAGTGGTGCCAATGGGCGCTGCTTTTCGCATGCAATATGGTGGTGAATTTAAAAAGGTAGCCCTTACTTCATGGAATGCACCGCACGTATTATCAGCGGGGGAAAGAAAGATCTTTCAGAGTGGAATGTGGTCAGAGCCTGATCTGCCCGCACTGCTCAGCCTGGATATACAGGGGGAAGTAAACGGTCTTCAGGATCCATCC
Source organism: uncultured Bacteroidota bacterium (assembly GCA_946479535.1). The sequence continues at coordinate 5,682 of CAMLGP010000178.1, read as the reverse complement.
TCCATCATATTGTCGAGATCTGTTGCCAAAGCGCTTTTTGCTGATGAAGATCCATTTGGCAAAACGGTGCGTGTTGATAACCGTTCAGACATGAAGGTGGTTGCTGTTTACAATGATCTTCCTGCAAATACCACGTTAAATGAAACCAAATTCCTGCTTTCGTGGAATAATGCTGCCAACAAGCTCAACACGCGAACGGATCAATGGAAAAATCACGGCTGCCAGTTATTCGTAGAATTAAATAATAACGTGAAATTTTCTGCAGCAACAGCAAAAGTAAAAGACCTGTTGAAGCCACATATTAAAGAATGGAAAGAAGAACTGTTGGTACATCCCATGGATAAATGGCATTTGTATAATGAATTTCAGAACGGAAAAGTAAGTGGTGGCCGGATAGAGTTTGTATGGCTCTTTGGTATAATCGGCATTTTTGTTTTATTGCTTGCCTGTATCAATTTCATGAATCTGAGTACTGCACGTAGCGAAAAAAGGGCAAAGGAAATTGGTGTCAGAAAGGCTATCGGTTCGCTGAGGGCTCAATTAATTGGTCAGTTCCTTAGCGAGTCACTGGTAATTACTTTCATTGCGCTGGTTGTCTCTTTGTTGCTGGTATATCTTTCGCTGCCGTTCTTCAATGAGATGGCCGGTAAAAATATTGCCGTGCCAATTGATAAACCTGTGTTCTGGTTTTCAATAACCGGGTTTGCATTAGTTACCGGGTTAATAGCCGGAAGTTACCCTGCTTTTTATTTATCAGGTTTTAATGCCATCAGGATTTTGAAAGGTACGTTTCGTGTGGGCCGGTTCGCAGCGGTTCCACGCAAGGTGCTTGTGGTAACTCAGTTTACCATCTCCATTGCTCTTATCATTGGAGCCGTTATTGTTTTCAGGCAGGTACAGTTCACCAAAAACAGGCCGGTAGGTTATTCCAGGGACGGGCTGATTACCCTGGATATGAACACACCCGACCTTTTTAAAGATTACAACGGCCTTCGGGACGCGCTTATTCAAACAGGTGCTGTGAGTGATATGGCTGAAGCAAATAGCGATGTTACGGATATATGGTCCAATAATACAGGGCTTGAATGGGAGGGAAAGGACCCGGGAGCGAACCCGGTTTTTGGCACTATTGCGGTAACGCATGATTATGGGAAAACGGTGGGTTGGAAAATTATTAACGGCCGTGATTTTTCAAGAGATTTTCTTGCTGATTCCGGAAACCTGATATTAAATGAAGCGGCAGTAAAATTGACCGGCATCCAGGATCCTGTCGGAAAATTCATTAAATGGAATGGAAAGAACAGGATCATTACGGGTGTTGTGCGTGACATGGTGATGGATTCGCCTTATGAGCCTGCAGTTCCCACTATTTTCCATTTGCAATACGGTTGGGTGAATAAGATCATTTTACGAATTAAACCCGGATCAGCTATCCCAAATGCATTGGTTGCTATTAAAGATGTATTTAATAGATATAATCCATCCAGCCCCTTTGAATACAAATTTGTTGATGAGGAATTTGCCAGAAAATTTTTTGTTGAAGAACGTATTGGTAAGCTGGCCGGTTTTTTTGCCCTGTTGGCCATCCTGATCTCCTGCCTGGGTTTGTTTGGCCTGTCGTCCTTTGTGGCAGAGCAACGTTCCAAAGAGATCAGTATACGCAAGGTGTTAGGAGCGTCCGAAGGCACCCTTTGGCGTTTGCTGACAAAAGATTTTGTGTGGCTGGTGATCATTTCACTATTCCTCACCATACCTCTATCTTATTATTTCATGAGGGAATGGTTGCAGAATTACAAGTATCGCACAGAATTATCGTGGTGGATCTTTGGAGCGGCAGGCACCGGTGCCCTGCTCATCACAATCGTTACGGTAAGCTTTCACGCGATCAGGGCTGCACTTGTCTCTCCCGCTAAAAATTTACGGGCTGAATAACAGGCCTAAACCCGGAGTGCGCTGCGCGGTCTATCTGTTAATCGACGAATAAACCCTATTGACTTACAGGGCATTACCTGTGCGATTAACATTCATTACCCCATTCATATACAATTGACCCCCCTGACCGGGCAATATCCGTCCTACCTTGCATGTCCGGCAAAGCGTTATTGCCTTTGTTTTTGAACTTGCTATGACCTACTTACTTCGCCTGATTTTAGTGACATTCATTGTCTCGCCCGTTGCTACCTATGGAACGCATAATCCCATTGATCCTTATTTTTCCAAAACGGCCGATGGCGTTATTATTTACCCGGATGCAAGCCTGGCCGGTAATACCCGCGCAGTCCGCCTCCAGGTGATATCAGACCGGATCATCCGCGTACTCGCCTCCCCGCAAAAAGATTTCCCGGTCCAGAAAAGCCTGGTGATCCTGAAAAAAGATAACCTGGCCGCACCGTTTGATATTGTACCCGGACAGAACAAAGCCGATATCATTCTCAAAACAAAGTTTATCACCGCCATTGCCAATATTGCCACAGGTCATGTGGTCTTTTTTGATGCTGCCGGTAAATTGATATTGAATGAAGCGCCCAATGGCCGACAGTTCCGGGAAACCGTCCTGGAAGGTGAACGTACCTATAACATCACCCAGGAATTTGATACCACTCCTGATGATGCCTGGTATGGCCTTGGTCAGCACCAGGATGGCATCATGAATTATAAGAATAACCAGGTATTCCTCTGGCAGGATAATACGGAAGTGGCCGTGCCCTTCCTGGTATCCAATAAAAATTATGGTATCCTCTGGGATAATAATTCCTTCACCAAAGCCGGTGATACCCGCGATTATAAAAGTATCAGCTCATTAAAATTATTTGCCAAAGACGGACAGGCGGGATGGTTAACCGCCACTTATCGAAATGACAGATCCAAACCGGATGTGTTTGTAGATAGAGCGGAATCAGCTATTTCCATGGAGTGGCTGGGAGAATCAACCATCAAATTACCCACGGGCTTCAATCCACAGCTTGGAATGGTAACCTGGGAAGGAAGCTTTGCCTCTGAGTTGAGTGGCATTCATAAATTACGTTTCACCTATGGCGGATATATTAAAGTTTACATCGATGGTAAACTGGTGGAAGATCGCTGGCGCGTGGCCTGGAAGCCTGGCTCCATGATCCTGGATGTTCGGCTTGAAAAAGATAAAAAAGTGCCGGTCAGGATTGAATGGATGCCTGATGGCAGTGAATCCTATATCTCTCTTAAATACATGGAACCTGCCTCGCTCCCTCAGGCAAATGCAAGAGGTTTTGCATCTGAAGCAGGCAAACAGGCAGATTATTATTTTATCTATGGTGATAGTATGGATGAAGTAATTGGTGGCTATCGTGATCTCACCGGAAAAGCAGCCATACTTCCCATCTGGGCCTATGGCTTCTGGCAAAGTCGTGAACGATATAAAACACAGGACGAGATCCTGAATACAGTAAAAGAGTTCCGTTCAAGAAAGATACCATTGGATAATATCGTGCTGGACTGGAGCTACTGGAAACAAAATGCCTGGGGCAGCCAGGATTTTGATGCTTCCAGATTCTCCAATCCCGATAGCATGATCAAAGTATTGCATGATCAGTATAAGACTCATTTCATGATCTCCGTATGGCCTAAATTTTATGAGGGCATTGAAACTTATAAGGAGTTTGATAAAAAAGGATGGTTATATAAAAGGAATATTGCTAACCGTCAGCGCGACTGGATAGGACAGGGCTATATCTCCACCTTCTATGATGCATTTAATGAAGATGCACAGAAAGGATTCTGGGAATTGATCAATAAGAAAATATACGCCAAGGGTGTTGACGCCTGGTGGATGGATGCCAGCGAACCCGATATCCTGTCTAATGTACCACCTGCCAAAAGAAAGGAATTAATGTATCCCCTGGCTGCGGGCATCACTTCAGAATATGTGAATGCCTATCCACTGGAAAATGCAAAAGGTATTTATGAAGGACAGCGAAAGGTGGATCCCAATAAACGAGTATTCATTCTCACCCGTTCTGCCTTTCCGGGGATTCAGCGCTATGCAGCGGCTACCTGGAGCGGAGATATTTCCAGCAGATGGGATGATCTAAAAACACAGATATCCGCCGGAGTTAATTTCTCTATGTCGGGTTTACCCAACTGGACCATGGATATCGGCGGATTTGCAGTAGAAAAAAGATACGAGAAACCAAATACAGCTGACCTGGAAGAATGGCGTGAGCTGAATACACGCTGGTACCAGTTCGGCACCTTTGTTCCACTGATGCGTGTGCATGGTCAATTTCCTTATCGTGAGATCTATAACATGGCTCCCGAAGACCATCCTGCTTACAAAAGCATGCTTTACTATTCAAAGCTGCGTTATTATCTGCTGCCCTATATCTATTCAATGGCAGGCATGACCTACCATAAAAATTATACCATCATGCGCGGGATGGTGATGGATTTCGCCAGTGACCCCGCTGTAAATGACATCAATGATCAGTACCTGTTTGGTCCATCACTCCTGATCAATCCCGTTTGTGATTACAAGGCAAAAAGCAGGAAGGTTTATTTGCCGAAAGGGCAGAACTGGTATGATCTGTATACCGGTAAAAGTTTTAACGGCGGACAAACCATTGATGCGCCCGCAGCCTATGAAAGAATACCTGTATTTGTAAAAGCGGGATCTATCCTTCCATTTGGACCAGCACTTCAATATACAACTGAAAAGAAACCAGAGACTATCCAATTGTATGTGTATGCAGGAAAAGACGGTGCATTCACATTGTATGAAGATGAAGGCATGAACTATAATTATGAAAAGGGAAAGTTTGCTACCATCCCCTTTACTTATTCTGATAAGGATAAGAAACTGACCATTGGCAAAAGAGAAGGGCAGTTTGATGGTATGCTAATTAAGAGAGTGTTTAAAGTAAAATATATCACTCCGGCCAAACCAGGTGAACTGGCACCGGAGAAGTCAGAAGGTAAAACGATTAATTACAACGGAACTGCAGTAACAGTTTCGCTAAACTAAAAATAATTTCCAGGCCCGATCCCGATTTTTTACTGAACGGGATTGGATCGGAAGACTGAACCACTGCTTAATATGATCGCTCATAATTGCTTCCTAACGCGAAAAAGCAAGCAATAAGCAGTTTGGTATACTAGCAAGTTCAACGACTTTGGTTGTTCCGATGAAAATCTGGACTACCGATGTCAGTGGCTCGCTTTCCAGCGAGCCCTTTTTTCAAATGTCTTCGCCATAGGTTCAGCCAACCATGGTTCAGCCAGCTATGGTTCATCTGCCATGGTTCGTTTCTCTCAGCCATGGTTCGTGTCTCACGAACCATATCAACTGAGACTGATTTTTTGGATATTTTTATTAATTATTTGCTATTCTGATTTGTTATGCGAATTGCTTACCTGAGTATATCTTTTGCGCTGAGCCTTCTATTGTTCTCTAAGATTGGATCCACTCAATCTCCCGGATTCTTTCTGAATGATTGGCAACCCAAATCCATTTCCATCACCGACTATAACGATGTAACCAAACCTGCCGGCTCTGCCACCGTAACCGTTACCATCAATGCAGCCGACACCATTACCAAAGTTTCCAAATACCTCTTCGGAGAGAACAGCAATTTGTGGATGACCCAACTCGTCACCGAGTCCAGTCTAATGACTCACCTCACCAATCTCAAACCCAATATCATTCGCGGA
>CAMLGP010000177.1 GCA_946479535.1 uncultured Bacteroidota bacterium | reverse complement strand
CTAACAGTTCCAATCCCTGGTTGGGTATTGATTTTACTGCAATATATTCCTCTTCATTCATTTCTATTAACGATGATTCTTTAATCCCCTTCTCCTATTTCCTCAGCCAATGGAGGATCAAATTGTATTGCACCCGCAAATAAACGCATCAGAGTCAATAAGATAAATAGCTATCTTTCTGCTTAAGACCTTCCTTATACAGGGTAAGGTTCTTTAAATCTCTGAACTGAAGAAAGAATCATCATGCGTCTCCTATTAATTGTCTGTTTCATTTTTGCCGGGTTAACCTCTTTAAGAAGTCAGGGTACCAGTAAAAAACCAATCCTCACCGGAGCTGACCAGGTCAATAAATACCTTCCTTATCTGAAAGGGAAAAGAGTGGCTATCATGGCCAATCAAACTTCCATTATTGGTAAAAGGCACCTGGTAGATAGTCTGCAGTCATTGGGTGTAAAAATTGTGAAAGTATTTGGCCCTGAACATGGGTTCAGAGGTAATGCGGGTGCTGGTGTAGACATAAAGGATGAAATAGATGCAGCTACAGGCATACCGATCATTTCATTATACGGACCAAAGAATAAACCCAGTAAACAGGATCTTGCTGATGTGGATATTCTGATCTATGATTTGCAGGATGTAGGTGTTCGCTTTTATACAAATATCAATGCGTTGTCAAGATTGATGGAAGCGTGCTTTGAAAGTGGCAAAGAAATGCTGATACTTGACCGGCCTAACCCCAATGGATACCTGATTGATGGACCTGTGCTGGATATGAAATACAGATCAGGGATTGGTATGTTTCCAATACCGATGTCACATGGACTAACGGTTGGCGAGTTTGCACGTATGGCTAATGGTGAAGGATGGCTGACCAATAAAGTGAAATGCAAAATAAAGATCATACCGGTTGCAAACTATAACCACGATATGGAATATGTGTTACCCGTAAAGCCCTCTCCTAACCTGAATACTCAGCAGGCAATAATGTTGTACCCATCGGTATGTATGTTTGAAGCCACCTATCTCAATCATGGGCGTGGCACTTATTTTCCTTTCACTGTTTTTGGAAGCCCGGAATTGAAAGGCATTTATGATTTTTCTTATACTCCAACCAGCATAAAAGGCATGTCTGCAACTCCCTTGTTCATGGACCAGGTTTGCTATGGAATAGACCTGCGCAATTATGATGTGGGCCTGCTGCGGAAAAGCAAAAAGATTAACCTGCAATGGATAATGGAATTATATAAGGCTCATCCAAACAAGGAAAAATTCTTTGACAGCAAGTTGAGCAGGGAAATGAACTCCATTGAAATTCAGATAGGCTCCGGCCTTTTCCGGCAACAGATCATGGATGGAAAGTCAGAAAAGGAGATCCGGGACAGCTGGGAGCCGGGATTAAGTAAGTATAAAAAGATGCGAAAGAAATATTTGTTATATCCTTAAATAATAAAGGCCCTCTTTTTGGGTTTCACCCTGAGCTTCCAGATAGTATTGATCTCTGCAGTGCAGCACTATTTCCAGGATATGCCTGAACCATATTCTTATCTTATAATGCATTAGAATTCCATTAGAACTCACACTCCAGAAATTTATATTACCCCTTTCAGGTGAATAAAAATGGCCTATAGATTCCAATGTCCAGTTTATCCATGTTTATAAAATTTATATTTGCTACGGGAATTGAGAATAGCTGTCCAATTATGGTAGCCTGAATTATTTACGATCAACCTGACTTTATGCTCACTAATTTTTACACTGTATTCACCATACTGATAGTTCTTACAGCCATTTTCAGTTATATCAATGTAAGATTTCTGAAACTGCCGGCTACCATTGGAGTAATGATCATTTCGCTAATCTGTTCAGTAATTCTTGTTGTTACCGGCCAGTATTTTCCGCATACCATGAATGAAATGGTACATGCTGTTCAGGCTTTTGATTTTGAGACGGTTTTGATGAGGGTTATGTTAAGTTTTCTCCTTTTTGCCGGCGCCATTCATATTGATGTTGGCAGGCTCAAAAAAGAATTTAAGCCGATTGCCACCTACGCTACCATTGGCGTTTTGATGTCTACCGCAATTATTGCCTTTATCATGTATTTCATATTTCAATGGTTTGGCTGGCATGTTCCGGTAATATATTGTTTATTATTTGGCGCGCTCATTTCTCCCACTGACCCTATTGCCGTGTTGGGCATATTAAAAGAAAGTAAAATTGATCCGTCTGTTGAAATTAAAATTGCCGGCGAATCCCTGTTCAACGATGGCGTTGGAGTAGTTGTATTTGGCAGTCTTGCAAGTATAGCAATAATGGGTACAGAACAGGCTTCTTTTTCAGGAATTGGCTTATTGTTCCTGAAAGAAGCGGGTGGAGGCATTGCCTGGGGTTTAATGATTGGTTATACCGGTTTCTGGCTTCTCCGGTCAATAGATCATTACCAGGTTGAAGTGCTTATAACAATAGCCCTGGTAATGGGGGGTTACCTGATGGCGAGTTATATGCATATTTCGGGTCCACTTGCAATTGTTGTTGCCGGGATCATTATTGGAAATAAAGGACAAAAGGAGGCGATGTCTGACAGAACAAAGGATTATTTAAATAAATTCTGGGAGTTAATTGATGAAATACTCAATGCATTGCTTTTTCTGCTGGTAGGTTTTGAAATTATGGTAATAAAGTTTGACCTGACTTATATTGGTATTGGATTATGTGCAATAGTGGTTGTTTTGCTGGCAAGATTAATATCTGTGTACCTGCCAACGGCCTTCTTTTCATTTCGGCGCTCCATTAACCCAAACCTTGTTCCCCTGCTAACCTGGGGTGGTTTGCGGGGTGGTATATCTGTTGCGCTGGCATTGTCACTTCCCAGGAGTGAATTCCGGGAGGTATTAATATCGGCTACCTATATTGTGGTTGTATGGAGTATTATTGTGCAGGGCCTGACCATTGGCAAGCTGGCCAGACGGCTTCAAAAATCATCCTGAGTAAATGATTTAAAACAGGCCAGCCTCACACATGATCGCTATCCATTATCAAATCCTTCCTCATCCGGAGAACTATCCTGCTTTTTATCAATCTTTTGCTGATTGATACGAAAATTAAGTGTAAGGCGAAATTGCCTGGGTCTCCACTGAAATTCGGATTCGGAATAATAATCAACAATATCAACAATTGACCTTCGCTTCCGGCTGTTCATTACATCCTGCACATTAAAGGTAAGCGTTCCCTTTCCCCGAAACAGGTCCTTTGCCAGCCCAAGGTCTATGGAATACATTCCTAACGTTTTACCCTGTGTATTTCTTCTTGGTGAGCGATAAAATACTGAAGCCTGGAAATCAATATCTGTAAGAAATGTCATTTTGGAAGTTGCGCGGGCGGTCCAGCCCAAACCCCTGCTGGTAAATTCCTTTTCTTTATATTGTCCGTTTGCCTTAAACCCGTATAAATTAAATGAAGTATTGAATTTCCACCAATTGTAGAAATCAATAAATAATGCGGTTTCCACACCGAGATCGTTTTGTACCGAAAGGTTTACCGGGAAAATATTTGTTATTCCGGTAGCTGAGTCCAATAATCTTATTCTTTCCACTACTCCCTTTTTATGACGATAATATATACCAGACAAGAGAGATCCTTTTTGCCAATCCAGCAAATGGCTTATTTCAAATGAATGGGTAAATTCAGGATTGAGATTGGGGTTACCTGTGAAATAGACACGGGGATCTGAGAAATCTGCAAAGGGGGTCAGGTTACGGAAGTTGGGCCTGTTGATCCGGTAGCTATGACTGATTTGAAAAGTATTTTTATCATCCATCTCATAGGAAAAGCTGCTACTGGGAAAAAGATTAAAATAGCTGCGTTTGTTGATCTCATTTGTTTTTATAAGGCCGGTCCTCATATAAGTCATTTCTCCACGAAGTCCAAGCTGGTAAGAAAACTTTCCCGCCTTATTATTCAATATGGCATATCCGGCCATGATCTTTTCATTAAATTCAACGTCATTATCAAAAGCGGGCAGGGTATTCCATGTACCATTTTGAAGTTCCTCTACCAGGTAATTGTTGGTGATTTTGCGCATCGTTCCCTTCAAACCGGTTTCAAATTTGGCATTATCGTTAAAGGGAAGTATGTAGTCTGTTTGCAGGAGTAAATTATCTTCATAAGCGGGATTTGCGGATCGTTGGATTTTTTGGTCATTACTTCCTTTAATTCCCTGCAAATAATCAGAAGTTTCTGTTTCACCACTATTTGTCCACTTGAAATCTGCAGTCCATTCTTTTTCTCTGGCGCCAGAGAATTTTTTCCTGAAGTTCAATGAAATTTCAGTATTTTTTTCACGCTCTTTTTCTTCATCTGTCCTGAATGTAGTTTGATTCAATGCTCCTGTATTATCAAGATCATCGTACAAATATTCACTCCTGTTTTTGCCGCGTCCGCGATTAAAAAGCACTGATCCCGTTAGCGTGCTTTGTGGCGTAGCATAATATTCAATGCCCGCCAGGAAATTTCCGGAAAAGCGTCTGCGGCGGCGTTCCTGTAATTGATTATAATAGAAACTGGTATCTGAACCGGTATATTTTTGCGTAGAAAATCCGTGACCGGGTGAATTTCTGTAACTGGTTCCCAAACTTGAAAACAGGTTTATTTTCCGCGTTCTGTAATTAATGCTATAGGAGGCATTGTAATTGGAAGGATATCCTGCGGTGGCTGTAAAGTTTCCATTAAATCCCCTGGTTTTAACTTTCTTTAATATGATATTGATAATCCCGGTTTCACCTGCAGCATCATAACGCGAAGACGGATTGGTAATTACTTCAATTCTATCAATCATTGCACCCTGCAAATTCCGGAGGGCATCATTACTTCTTAGACCGGTAAGGGAAGATGGCTTGCCATCAATCAAAATGCGCACACCCTGACTTCCTCTTAAACTAACATTGCCATCAATATCAACTTCAACGGAAGGAATATTTGCAAGGATATCGGATGCATTAGAACCGGTATTTGTTACATCCTGGCTAACGTTGTAGATCTTTTTATCAAGATCAAGTTCCATTAACTTCTTTTCAGAAGTTACAACCACTTCACCCAGCGTAGTGGAAGCAGCTTTAATGGCCACCCTGCCAAGGTTCAATTCAGCATTCGAGATAGCAAACAGCACTTTTTTTTCCTGGTAAGAAACTGAACTGATGTTCAATTCCCAGCTACCTGGTGAAACATACAGGCTAAAATTTCCATCCACATCAGCTATAACAGTTAATTTAGATATAGAATCTTCCCTCCTGTACAGGTTGATTCCTGCAAAAGGAACAGGATTACCGCTTTCAGTTATGACTGTACCGCTAACCTTGAATTTTTCCTCCTGCTGTACCTGGGCGGAAACAAAGCAGGGAAGAAATAAAAATAAATAAAGCATTTCCAATTTTCTCATAGAAGATTGTTTTTGATGAGCAATTGGACATATAGGATCTCCGCAAAACTATTAAACCATCTTGAGGCAGTATATTAGAAAACAAACGAAATTTCTAATGCCAGAAAGGTATAATGAACATTTAATATTTTTTGAAACTCAGATCTTTTGAGCTTCTTCCTGGCTTGCATATTCATCTTCGGGATCTGATAAAACCTTTATTACAGAATCCTGTAATGAAATGACTGAGGAAGCAGAATATAGACCCAGATAATTACCCGAATAGGTATAGTCCATTAATGTCAATTTTACCTGGTCATCTATGGAGAGTTCTATATAATGGCCGTATCTTATGAACCTGAAACGGATTGAATTATTTTTATTAACTGTAAATGAATTGGATTGCAGCCCGTTAAATATAAAATTATGCCGCGTGTTCAGGGGATTAAATCCCCAGGCCCGTATTTGTACCGCCCCCCCGGAAAAATTGAATGAAATAAAATAGCCATTACCATCTTTGTCCATATCACTGACCAGCCCAAACTTTCCCATCCCTTCAAGAGTCAATAATCCTTCCCAGATAAAACTTTGGGAGGGCCTTTCAAAGCAGAAGATCTCATATCCACTCCGGGATCCCAATATCCATTTATCGTTTTCAATTGTAGCTGTAGCCGTGTTGTTTGCAAGAAGGGGCTCAAGTTTGCCGAACTCGGGTTGTTTAATAATCCCTGATGCCATTTGCTGCCAGCGATAATAACTTCTTAGTATTAATCTTCCGCTGCTGTCTGTATCCAACTGCTTGGGAGGAGGTAACACCCGCAGGGAATCGATCTTTCCATAGGTATAGAAAAAGTTGTATACAAGAAGTTGTTCGCCATCCTTTACCACTCTTGCCGCATAATTTCCCTCGGGTAAAATAACATCTGCATGAAAGGAATGATATTCACCCAGGAATT
>CAMLGP010000176.1 GCA_946479535.1 uncultured Bacteroidota bacterium | reverse complement strand
TATCAAACAATCTTTTACTGACTGGGAGTGGATTATCGTAAATGACGGAAGCAATGAGGCTGATTCACTGTCTATCCTTGATAAGCTAGCAAAAGAACGGAATCCAAAAATAAAGATCCTTAAACTGGAATGGAATACGGGTTTGCCTGGTGCACGGAACAGGGGTATAGAGCATGCCAGGAAACCTTACCTGGCCTTCATAGACTCTGATGATATTTTTGATGAATTTGCACTGGAAAAATTTTTTCTTGTTTTAGAAAGCAACCGGGATATCCAATTTGTCAATTCCTGGGTGAAAGGATTTGGCGGGCAGAATTATGAATGGAAAGGCGGATTTCATGAAACCCATATTTTCTTACAGGAAAACCGGAACACCAGCTGCTTTATGAGCAGAAAGGAAGTGTTTGAGTGGATATCCTTTGATGAAAACCTTCGCAATGGCGGTGAGGATTGGGATTTTTGGTTACATGCGGCTTCAAAAGGATTATGGGGTTATACAATTCCGGAATTCCTTACCTTGTATCGAAGAAAAGAAGGTCCCTCCGATTGGAAATCGCTGAGTTCCCGGGCGGAATTAGAGAAACTCAGAAAATTAATTACCCGGAAATACAGCGGTCTGAATAAAACCAATTTTCCTCAACGCGTTCTTTCTACCTATAGGTTTGAAAAGGTCTCATTAACCGATATTGAGGAAACGAAGCACGTAACTGCTTTTGAAAAAAAAATACTGTTCCTGTTTCCGTGGCTGGAACTGGGTGGGGCAGATAAATTCAATCTGGACCTCGTTGAAGGTCTGAAAAGAAAAGACTGGCAATTATCCATTGCCTGCACCAAGCCAGGAGATCAACCCTGGGAAAATTTGTTTAAACAGCATACCCGGGATATCTTCTATTTCCCAAATTATTCGCTTGAGAGTGGATTTTATAATTTGTTGGAACACCTGGTTGTTACCAGGAAACCGGCTGTAATTTTTATTTCAAATACGGGTTATGGATATTTTGCGATTCCTTTTATAAGACAACGATTCCCTCATATACCAGTAGTTGATTACCTCCACTGCGAAGATCCTGGCTGGTTTAACGGAGGCTACCCAACCTTCTCATCTATTTTTACCGGATTATTGGATAAGACCTTTGTAAGTTCTGAACATCTCAAAAACTGGTGCATTGAACTGGGAACTCTGCGGGAGAAGATTAGGGTTGCGTATACCAACATTGATTCAGACCTTGTTAAAAGAGATCCCGAAACGCGTAACAAACTACGCAATGCTTTAAATATTCCAGTTGACTGCCCGTTAATACTATACGTTGCAAGGCTTACGCAGCAAAAACAACCATTATTACTCCTGTCGTCGATTGAGAAATTATATGAAAAAAATCGCGATTTCAAATTAATAGTGATCGGTGATGGTCCGGACAAACCCTTATTCCTTAAGAAATTGAAAAAACTTGATGCAAAAAGGAATATTGTTTACCTGGGCTCATTATCTAACAGTCAGGTGAAAGAATATATGGATGCAGCTGATATATTTTTTTTACCAACTGCCTTTGAAGGAATTGCGCTATCAATCTTTGAGGCAATGGCTAAAGAATTACCGGTTGTTGCCGCGCAGGTGGGTGGTCAGTCAGAACTGGTTATTGATGGATGTGGCTTTCTGGTTAAGCCTGCTGATCCCATGCAGGATGCCAGTTTATATGCCGATCATTTGCACCATTTAGTGAAGTATCTTCAATTCAGGATTGAAACCGGGAAACGGGCAAGGCAGCGGGTTCAGCAATTCTTCCGCCTGGATAGCATGGTAGATAATATGGAAGCTGCATTGAAGGAAGTGATCCTGCAACATGAAGTTGCTGTGCCAGCTGTAACAGGTGAGTATGTTTCCATTCTAAACCGTATGTGCTTTCTGGACCGTACCAATAGTGAACTGGAGGGTGAACTAACCAACACAGTGAACAGAATTCTTAAAAAGTATAATAAGCAATACAGCGCTATTAAGAAAGTGGGTAAAAAATTAAAATCAACAGTAAAGAAATTTTCTTGAAGTACTGGTTATTAACTACGGAATTCCCACCAATGTCCGGCGGTGGTATTGGAACCTATTGTTACCAATGGGCAAAACAACTGGTGAAGATGAAGGTGGAGATTACGGTATTTCTCATGAACAGATCAGTGAATAGTTACCGTGAAACAACGCTGAATGGAATAAGGGTCATTGAATTTGGAGCCCATCTGGAAGATACTTCTTCTTTTCTCGGGTATGAAACATCAATTGCGGTATCGTTTGAAAAAATTGTACGATTATTTATAGTTAACGAAGGAAAGCCTGATGTAATAGAATCCCAGGAATACAATGGTATTGCCTATTTTATATTACAACGTAAAGCGCTGGGCGATCTGGTCTATGAGGGGATACCTGTTATAATCAATTGCCATTGCCCCTCTTTTGTTGCGTTTAAGTACAACCACATTAATACCTATCAGCTTCCCTATTTCTGGATTGGGGAAATGGAGCGGTTTTGCCTCAAAGCTGCAGACATTTGTATTTCACCGAGCCAGTACCTCGTGGATATATTACTGAAAGAATATCCAGAGCTTGAGAGGAAATACAATATTCTCAAAAATCCTTTCAATATGGCTGACATAACAGCGCCAACCACCAGGCATGCCACTGATGAAGCAGTATTTTTTGGAAAGCTGTCTCCAATTAAAGGGATTCTGGAATTGCTGACAGCATTTGCTGAATTATGGGATGAAGGCTTTCAACATAAGCTGACGCTGGTAGGCGATGAATATTATTTCTACCATGCGGTTCAAAATTTCATGGGTAAATACCTGCGTGAAAAATATTCGGTCTACATTCAAAAAGGCCTTCTCTCGTTAAAAGGTGCCATTTCCCAGAACAAAATAGACGAGATGGTACGTGCTGCCCCGCTAATTGTAATTCCAAGCAGCTTTGATAATTTTCCTTACGCCGTGCTTGAAATGATGGCGCGGGAAACCCTTGTGCTTGCATCGGATTCCGGAGGTCACCGGGAAATTCTGGAGCATGGCAAAAATGGACTGCTATATCACTCTGGTAACGTGGGAGATCTTAAATCCAAAATTACCTATGCTTTTTCATTAACAATTGAAGCAAGGGAAATGATGGGAAAAAATGCGGCCCATTCGGTAAAGCAATATTGTAATCCAGACGAATATTTCGATAAGAAATTGAGCTTATTGAAGGAAGTTGACCTCCGGAGCAGACCAGATTTTCCATTCCTGCAAATTAGAAGTTCAACATCATCAGCGCCATCTGGAAACGAAAAAAAGGGATTATTATCAGTTGTTGTTCCATTTTATAATATGGCCGTTTATATTGATGAAACAATTGCTTCAGTAAAGGCATCCTCTTATAAAAATATCGAGATAATCATCGTTGATGATGGCAGTAATGAATCTGAAAGTATACAAAAACTTAAGAAACTGAGTGACCAGGCAGGAATTACTGTTATTCGCCAAAGTAATAAAGGATTGCCTGAGGCTCGTAACAACGGAAGTGAGCATGCTTCCGGGGAATTTTTAGCATTCCTTGATGCTGATGATCTGGTTATGCCTGAGTATTATTCAACGGCTATAAATATTTTAAGAAATAAGAACAATGTTCATTTTGTCGGCTGCTGGGTTAAATACTTTGGAGATGCTGAGAATAGCTGGCCTGCCTTTACGCCTGAGGCGCCCTATCTTCTCTTTCATAATATGGTTAATTCCAGTGGCCTGGTTTACCGGCGCAATTCATTTATAAAGGCCGGTAAGAATGATAAAGATTTTGTATATGGTATGGAAGATTATGATAGTGTCATCTCTATGGTTGAACAGGGATTGGGAGGTGTGGCAATTCCAGAAAAACTTTTTTTGTACAGAGTGAGAAAGGGTTCAATGTCACGCGGCTTTAATAAAAGCAATGTGGCTTATACCTTTGAATTGCTAACTGGAAAACATAAACAATTTTACGCTAATTTTGGCCCCCAGATAGCAAACATAATGAATGCTAACGGACCTGGATTCAACTATGAGAATCCTACACTGGATTATCACCTTTATTCCACCGGAACAATGAAGGGCTTCCTGGTAAGGAATCTCGTAAAAAGGATTAAACGTCAACCAGTACTGCGGAGGATCGCGATTAATTTTTACCGACGTTTAAAATTGCTTTTATTATGATTAGAGTTTTGTCAGATTGGGTAAAAAGTTCAAATAAACTGGAGAGACTGTGGTTGCTGGCGAAGATAGAATTCAAGCTTCGCTATTATGAAAACAAGCTCGGACTATTCTGGGCATTGCTGAAACCCATACTTGATATCTGCATCTATTATGTTGTTTTCAAGATTGTATTAAAGTCAGATGTTCCCGCTTTTGCGTCTTTTCTTTTCATCGGATTGATAATCTGGAACTTTTTTGTTGAATCTACTGTGGGCACAATACAAATCCTTAGCACAAAGAAGTATTTGTATGAATACAGTAATATGAATAAGCTCGAGATCTATGTGTCAACATTGATGAGCAATTCTATTGGTTTTTTCTTCAACTTCCTGATGTTCCTTCTGTTTTACAATTTTATTGAAGGAGAATCACTCGGTCTCTCCATTTACAATGTTTGGATAGTTGTATTATTTTTAAACCTGTTCATCCTATCCCTGGGTATGTCTTTAATATTGTCCAATATATATGTTATTGCTAAAGATATAACCCAAATATGGGCAGTTGTTACCAGCTTCCTGTTCTTTTTATCCCCGATATTTTATAGCCTGAAAACATTCAGGAATGCACTTCCCTCTTTTGATTATGGAAATCCTATCGCCGGTATTATTATCAATGCCCGGGCAATAATGCTGGAAGGAACTAACCCTGATCTTAAATTACTGGTTTGGGACATTGTATATTCAATCGTTTTGCTGATCATAGGGTTTATAGCGTTGAATAAACTGGGGTCAAAAGCGGCGGAAAAACTTTGATATCTATGGAAAAGAATTATGCCATTGTTGCGAAGAATATAAGCAAGACCTTTCATATAAGTGAGGATAGTCATAATACCGTAAAGCACCGGCTTTTTAACCTCTTTAACCCTCCCCGGCGTAAACTGGTACAGGCACTAAAAGAAATCTCCCTTGAAATTGAAAAAGGTGAGTGTATTGGTTTATTGGGGAGAAATGGATGCGGAAAATCAACACTGGTGAAATTACTGGCAGGGGTCTATCCACCTGATACCGGTAATATCAAAATCACCGGATCAACCATGCTGATGAACCTCGGTGTAGGAATGAGTCATGAACTTACTGCCAGAGAAAATATTTACGTCTCTGGCTCCGTCCTTGGATTAAAGATCAGGGAAGTTGAT
This sequence comes from uncultured Bacteroidota bacterium, assembly GCA_946479535.1. The sequence continues at coordinate 997 of CAMLGP010000176.1, read as the reverse complement.
GCTATTTTCGACAAGATCATTGACTTTGCTGAATTGTCGAATTTCGTTGATACCAAAATCAAATATTTTTCCTCGGGTATGACTGCGAGGCTTGGATTTTCAATCGCCGTAAATGCAGGTGCAGATATTATGTTCCTGGATGAAATCTTTGCAGTAGGGGATGTTAAATTCCAGGAAAAGGCGATCAGGGTATTTGAAAGCTCCTGGATTGAAGGGAAAACCGTTATTTTAGTGAGCCACAGCATGGATGTTATCCGGAAATATTGCAAGCGGGCTGCCTTTATGAAAAATGGAGAGTTGAAATTTATAGGTGAAACAAACAAAGCAATAGAGTTATACCTGGAAGACAACCATTAAATATCCTTACGGCCGCTCAGGGTTCTTCCCACTTAACAGGAAAGGGACAAAAAAGCCGAACAAGGTAGCACCCAATATCCGGTCAAAATAATTCTCCGTTAGCATAGCAATCAAAAAAGTAAGCAGGATCAGAAATCCCAGTTCATCCCTGTTTTTAATTATCTGTACCATCGGTAATATCCCCCAACCCATCAAAAAAATAATAAAACCAATCAGGCCCGTACCCATTAAGATATCCAGGTAATTGTTATGTACATTTTTGCCGGTGGATATGGCAAAGGTGAATTTCTTTTCCTCGTATACTTTGAAAAGCTCATCTTTTTTGTCGCCCAAACCTACACCGGTTACAGGACTCTTCCTAAAAACTTCCCATCCACAAGGCCATGCAGCCAGCCTGAAATTGGCTCCATTCCAAAGGTCCGCTGTTAATTTCCCTGCATAATGACTTTCCTTTGCCTGGCTTTCATAATTGAATTGGGTAAATGCTAATTCCTTAAAACGATTGATGGTCTTGGGAAAAAAAACAAAGACCCCTCCTATAATTATTGCAATGACGATTAATAAACCAATTCCAGCCAGGTACTTCTTTCTTTTAATGATGATATAGAGGGAAAATGAAATGATGGCGAGATATAGGATC